>NZ_JAGGQY010000025.1:0-153090 GCF_018613105.1 Bacillus sp. ISL-77 | reverse complement strand
ACTCTAACGGGTACAGTTTAAAATTGTGCTTACCTTTTTTATTAGAATCAAATTTCACATGATAAAAATGACAATAAAAAACAATGTTAGCGATACCATTGTTTTTGTTTAGTTTTCAAAACTTTATTTAATTTTGCTTTTTTTGTTGGGCTAATTTTACTTTATCCATTGTTCCAGGGGGTTGTTCTAGCCATTCATTTTGAATCATTAAATATGCAATGTCCTTTGCGTACTGAGCAATCTCAAGGGAAAGGCGTTCATAATTTAAAACTAAATCACTTCGTTGACTTGCTGCGGCGGCTGTTGCATAATTACCAGTTCCCATTGCTGTTAATAATCCCATTTGGAACATTATTAATTTATCAGAAAATACCTCGGCTGTTGAGTTAGTTATGGATACATCAGCAGATACGGGCGACTGTGTATTATTATCAAGTAAAGTAGAGGAGAAAATTTTGACGTGTTTTTCAGAAATGTCTTTTCCTTGAAGCATAAGTTTTTGAACTTCTTTCCTAGGGGAAGATTGGGCAAAACTAATAGCTAATATTACCCCGATTACATTGTTTTGAATATTCATATTTAAGTGTGATATTTCGATTGCATTTAATGGTCGTTTATTAGTAAATGGATTTAATCCACTTAAATAGCTTTTGCTGTCAACAAAATCTTTTTGTTTAGGATAATCAATATAAGGCGAACGGACATACAGTCCTTTTTGTAGAAGTACCTCCGAACTTTCATCATATAAATCAGCGGTTTTGTTAAGTCCATTCTTATAAAATTTGCGAATATCTCTTCTTGTACTCATGGATAAAAAACCACTGTATCCTAGCATCCCAGCTTTAGACATATGGTTGATATATGTAAGCATAAATGAATCTGTATATAGACGAGGAGCATTAAGGTTAACATCACTGTCAGACAACCCATTGGGAACAGGAAAATCTTCTTGCTGAAAGAGTTCAGTTAAATAGGAAAAATCGCCAGATGGAATGTTAAGAGCCATCTCAATAATTGACCTTACTTCTGAGTCTTCAACTGTATTAAGAAAATAGTTTAAAAATTGAATCGACATACTATCATTCATATAGGTCGTCCAAAGAGATGCTATTTCGGACGAAGTTAGATTGATTTTATTTTCACCCATGATATAGAACCTCCAAATAATGCCTAGTAATAAATGTATTATTTGTTAAATAGGAAAAAGTATTCAAATCATCTTTTTCAATGACCCGTTTTGTTTCAGGAGCATATTCTTTTGTTCCATAAACGTTTTTTCTTAAGACTGTTGTCGGTGCTGTATTGTTTTTTAGGTATTTACTTACTGTGTTACGAGATATTCCAAGTTTTGTCGCTATTTGTCTTTGCGATAAACCTTCAACCTCTTTTAAGAATTTGATATTATGAAATTGAGCCATTTCGATCATCCTTTTCGTCCTCTCATATGAAGTAAGTTTGGTCACTTCCTATCATAAGAGAGGTTAATAGAATTGGAAATCATGTGGCTCATTTTTTATGTGATCAAATCATGGAAAAGTGGCTCAAATCTAGATTATCAAAAACAACCCTCTCAATTTGAAGATTACGATTTTCCATATTAAACATCTAAAGAATTTAGCGGGTTATACTTATCATTCTGCTCTCGTAAAGCAGTTCCCCATAAAGCCAAGTAAATTCCACTCGTCTTTAAAGAACTGTGACGTAACATTTTTTGTAAGGTGAAGACATCACCACCATTAATTAGGAATCTGTGTGCGAAGGTATGTCTGAAAGTATGGGCTGATAACCTTACATCTTTAAAGTTCATAATTGTCTTTAGCCGTTTAAAGACATTTTTAACTGCATTTGAAAGCATTGATATAATAGGCTTTTATTTTTCCTGTATGATTTAAACAGATGTAATTGGTGGCAGTATGTTTGGTTTTGCCACCAGTCTGCCACCGACTTGCCACCAATTTAACACCAGCGAAACCCTTTCTACGGAAAGCCCCGAGCAGGTCAAGGAAGAATTTGAAACCAATATTTATCATGTATCGCAGACAGATAAGTGGTTAAGGGAAAATCCGCCAAAAATCGAGTGCGGCGTTCACGGCGTGGAGTGTTAAACTGATGGAAATATCCACTCTTGGTAATCCGCTTCACGGTATGGCAGTATATAAGGGCAACAACATACTTACTTCTTAATATTTTCTGATTTTCAATAATTTGAGTCAAATTATTTTTCAATTCTTCAAGCGCCACATGACTGGATGATGCATTCAGGCCCAGCTCATCCAATAATGCTCCTACTTCGGTCATAGGCAATCCGCCATATCCATAGGGCGGCCATCACAGCCACTCTTAACTAACGGTCTCTCAAACTTTCCTGCTGCAGACCAAGAAAACAATCGTTAAATACATTTTTTACCTGTAAAATTAGCATTCCTAATAGTACTTGGAGTATATTAACTAAATATAATAGGTTGTTTTTGGTGTTAATGACTAAAAGGAGTGTATAATTCGGATGTTAAAAATTGAAGTGCCAAGAATTGAAAAGGTTATGATTAGCGAGGATGCCAAGTACGGAAAGTTTGTCGTTGAACCTCTCCTGCGAGGATTTGGAACGACACTTGGCAACTCATTACGTCGTATCCTTTTATCTTCACTCCCCGGTGCCGCTGTCACTTCCATACAAATAGATGGGGTACAGAATGAATACTCAACTATTGAAGGGATAGAAGAAGATGTAGCAACCATCATTTTGAACATAAAAAAATTATCTATGAATATTTTCTCTGACGATGAGAAAGAATTGATGATTGATGTACATAGAACCGGTACAATAACAGCTGCTGATATTTCTCATGATAGTGATGTAGAGATCTTAATTCCCGATTTGCATCTTGCTACCCTTAAAGAGAATGTACATTTTAGAATGCGCCTAACTGCAAAACGTGGACGTGGTTATGTTCCAGCAGAGCTAAACAAACTTGAAGTCCTTCAAGAAGGAGTCATACCAATCGATTCAATCTATACACCGGTTTCACGCGCCAGTTATATAGTTAAAAACACTCGTGTTGGTCAATTGGATAGTTTTGAAAGGTTATCTTTCGAACTTTGGACAGATGGGAGTTTAGGACCCAGTGAAGCCCTTTCTGAAAGTGCAAAAATGTTTAATGAACATCTTTCTATTTTAGTAGGACTTAATCCTGAATCACAAGATAGCCAATTTATGTTGGAAAGAGAAGAAGTTTCAAAAGAAAAAGAAATTCTTAACCTAACTATTGAGGATTTAGACCTTTCTGTTCGTTCTTTCAACAGTCTCAAACGCAATGGGATTAATACTATTCATGACTTAGCTAATAAGTCCGAAGAAGATATAAGAAAATTACGTAACTTAGGACAAAAATCTTTAAAAGAGATCATAGATAAATTAGAACGTTTAGGTATAATCGTACGCAAAGATGATTAAAATCCATCATTATTTTCCTTGTGAATTCCCACTAAAGAAAATATTCTCCGGTATCTTGAAGAAAGTACTAATGGACGGTAGTTATAAATGTTTTTAAATGTAGTAAGTAGGTGATAATTAATTATACATATCTACTTACTGCAAGGACGGTACAATTATGTTCTCCTCCATACTCATGAATAGATTCTTAACCAAATATGTAGATAAAATATATTTCTTTTTGTTCTCTCTCAAATTACCAATTTTAATTATTTGAATAGTCCGAAAATTGTTGGTATACTAGAAAAAAGGTTAAGGAGTTGATTTCTTATGGAAAAGAATTTGCTTAATTCACCACAACCTGAAGTAAATGTCATGGATTCTCTATTTGCTGAAATGGTGTTAGACAAGGCCCTGCGTGATTTCCGAAAAGAGAAAATTCAAAAAAAAATCGACCTATCCTTAGAAAATAAAAATAAAGCAGAATTCCTACGATTAACAGAGGAATTAAAGAAAGTTTCTTAAAATTGTTTTATGTAATTGTTCTTAAAAGGATCTTCCAGTCGAAGATCCTGTTATACTGCTTGTTGAACTAAAGTACCCGTTTGTTGGACTCGGAGTCTCTTTTTCTTTACCTTTTTAATAGAAATCTCCTAGCTATCAGTTTGGTTGTACCACCCATAGCCCCCATCAATCCTCTTCCAGAACCCGATGAATACCACATATTTCTAAGTACCGATGGACTCTTTATAAGGAGAATACAACATCCCATAAGTAAAACAAAATTAAGAAACGTAATATTTTCATTGATTAAAATACTTAGAGCTACAACGAATAAAAAAATTTTCGCGATAATAGTAACAATCTGACTTAGTAATTCACGCCACCAGACACCCAAGTATTCATTATCATCAGCAATGACCGATACACAAGCTAAGGGAGAAAGTAAATATAGGAACATGATATCTGCATGGAATACTGCAACTGAAAATAAGAATGCTATAAATGCTACAGCAAATACGGCTAGTAAGATAAGGAGTGCAGCACCCTGAAAATGGAACGTGTCAAAGTTATTTGGATCAAACATATAAATTGATTTTTTCCTTGCTAACCTTACTTCCTTCTCCAATCATCCAGTTCCCCATGTTATAGGCGACTTGTTCTAACAAGATCTTTTGGATAAAAGGCATTGCCGGTAACAGCAAAGCGGTCACTTTCAACAAATCGAAAACCTGCTTTGGATTGGCTCTTCCAATTGTGTCGCAAAGGACAATTTCATCTACTCCAAGCACCTCAGCTCTTTCGACCATGTCTAGAAATAGATCAGAATCTATTTTTCCTTCAAACGGACACCAAAAGGAAATAGCAATATTATATCGAATAAAAACATCATTGGCTTTTGCTTTTTAATTTTAACTGCGCAAGGTACGTCTGCCCGGCTCTCAAATAAAAAAACCCTACTTTTGTAGGGTTTCCGATTGTCGACAACTGGCATTCCGAATAAGCCTATTCTGGTGTCTTTTGTCATTTTTATAGTCTATTGTATTTGCTCTGGTTTTCCAATATCGCTAAACGAATAAGCTTCACTTTTATTTCTTTGCTTAATGAAAGCCATTCAGGTTTAAGGATTTTCATTTTACATTCCCCCATTAGAGTATTGTTCGGTTTCAAGAAGTTTTTAAACAACTTATTTTGTAACAATAATCATCTGAGATGCATTTGATATTTCTACTTATATTAACATTCCCGTTCCATCGAACTTTTTAACATTTTTCGTTTTCCATTTTATTTAAATTTTCTACATTTGTTCATTTATAACATGGTTTGTGGATTTATACATTTTTGCTTGTTATGGTTTATTCTCTCTGTTGAACGGGTACTGTATTCACATCCCAAATTTATTGGAGGTATAACAAATGAACAATGAACAGTACCCAAGCAAATTACCCGCACAGGAACAAAACCAGCAACCAGGAATTGAGAAGGATATGAAGCCACTTCCAGATACGGAAAATCCGAACTACAAAGGAAGTAACAAGCTACAAGGAAAGAATGCCATAATTACCGGTGGAGACAGTGGAATTGGACGTTCTGTATCAATAGCTTTCGCAAAGGAGGGGGCAAATGTTGCGATTATTTATTTAAACGAAAGCAATGATGCCGAAGAAACCAAACAGCTGGTTGAGGAGGAAGGTGGAAAATGCCTATTAATTGCTGGAGACATCGGTGATGAATCCTTCTGTAAAAAAGCTGTACAGCAAACAATAGATGAGCTGGGCGGACTTGATATACTTGTGAATAATGCGGCTGAACAGCATCCTCAAGAAAGCATTTTGGATATAGGGACAGAACAACTGGAAAAGACATTCCGGATAAATATTTTTTCTATGTTCCATTTAACAAGATCCGCGTTGCCTCACCTTAAGCAAGGAAGTGCGATTATTAATACAACATCTATCACTGCCTATCAAGGACATCCAAAGCTGCTTGACTATTCTTCTACTAAAGGTGCAATTACAACCTTTACACGGTCTCTTGCCCATCAGCTTGCCGAAAAAGGAATCAGAGTAAATGGAGTCGCTCCAGGACCTATTTGGGCACCACTTATCCCTTCTACTTTTACCGCGGAAGAAGTAAGTAAATTTGGACAGGATACACCGATGAAGCGCCCTGGACAACCGGAAGAGGTTGCTCCTGCGTATGTCTACCTTGCATCAAATTCAGATTCATCCTATGTTTCTGGACAAATTCTGCATATAAATGGTGGAAAAGTCGTTAATGGGTAGGTAGATACATTAAAGCAAATCATTCCCTCCATAAGCCATAAAAAGAGAAAAAAAATATAAACTATTAATACAATTTGTCCACACCTCCCAATTTACTCCTACATTTAATGTAGAAAGGGAGGTGAAATTTTATGAGTATAGAGGACGTTATTTCAATTGGAGCAAATTGTATTGTACAAATCAGAAATCGCTTTTTTCTATTAGTAGAAATCGAAGTAGAAGCAGGTAATGTTGCATTCGAGGAATTCGTGTTTATTCGTATATCACGACAAGAGGCCAGGACATTGTTGGATGCAGGAGTCAATCGTTGTGAAATTACAACCCGCGTTCCGAGATCGGATGATGTAGAAGTAGAATTTATTTGTATCTTGATTGTAGATGGAGAGGCATTTGCAGTGTTTGATGTAGAAAACAACACGGACGAAGCAGTTCTTGTCGAAATCCCATTAGCAGCTGCACGTCGATTAATCCGCAGAGGTGCAAGGGAATGTACGGTCATTGACAGATTGCGAGATTAAGATCTTTAAAAAGAATTAATAGATTACACAAAAGGGCTATTTACGCGAATAGTCCTTTTGCTATTAAGATTGATAAAGCAGGGATTAAAATAGGACAAAAAAATCGAAGCTTGAGGGAATTATCCTCAAGCTCATTTTATTGAACAGACTCTATTTCACTAATTTGAAAGAGAAAATCATTTTGACCTTCTCTTGTGTTTTTCACTTTTAGTTCTCCTTCATATAATGATTTTCCTGTTTTTAAATCACGAATGAAAATGGTATGTCCATTATTTGTTGAATGAATGATATATATTTTTCCATTCATTAATTTTATATAGGGGGCACCTTCATCTTCCTTATTATGTAATAAATCAAATGTCAGTTTTTTGCCCCATTTCTCCTTTTCGATATCATACTTGTTCACTTCAAAACCACTCTCTGACTGAGATGGTATAAAGATAGTAGAATGAAAGATAGCAGAGAAATCACCTATAGTTCCACGTATTTCATCAGGAACAACTAATTTTTTCGACTTATTATTTTCTATATCGTACACCATGACTTCATTGGCGACTAATTTCGGTTCACCGTCCAATTCCATTTCGCCCTCAGCTTGAACCTGTTTATCTTCATAAGCCTCAGTCTTAAACAAAAGATATTTTTCTGATTGAATAGAATTATAATCATTGATAATGATAATATCTGACCACCCATTCTCTACCGATGAGGCCGAATGAATTATTTCATCATTAACTAATTTTTGTTCATCTATGTTAATTGTGTATACATTCAGATCATTTCCGCCCTCTGTCCGAAACCCCCGTGTGATGACCTTTAAGTTACCATCTATGACTTGGACATCGACAACCTCCATCCAACCGTAATTTTCTCTTTTCGGCACAGCTAACTGAATCGAAGTAGTTTCTTCTGATTTTTTATTTAATAGGTTAATATCAAAAGAGGAATGTCTAGAATCCTTCGCTTTTATGCTGGCATAGACTACTAGATTTTCATCTTCATAAAAGTTATTGGGCGTGAATTCCTTACCGCGCATAAAAGTCCGGTACTGGTCTATTAATTTTTTTAATACAGGCACGGTGTTATTCTTTGTTAGTTCTTGAATTAGAGATTGATTAGTTAGATTGATTGTTTCTTTACTTGTGATTTGTAAGGATTGATTCAGGTTACCAACAACATAGTCACCGTAAAAGATTAAATTTTTCACTTCATCTTCCTTACCACTTACTTTTTCAAATTCAATTTTAGCATTCTCATTGGCAGCCAAACTAGATTGTATATAAAAAGTTCCAATAACCATCACCGTAACGATACAAAGTGAGATGATTTTCCAATATCGTTTCATTTGTACGCCCTCCTTTTAAACCCTTACTTTTTTCGTTATGAGGAAATTGCCCGTCCATATGGCACCAGTCAAAACAATGAAACCTGTTCCTAATTCCATGAAAAATAGTTCCAGTGGGTAAAAGTAATTGTTTAGAATAAATTCATCTACTAAAATGGGAGCTAAAAAAATTACAATAGAAGCGGCGCTATAGAGAATGCCGTAGAACACCCCTTTCATACGAAAAGAACGTTCAAACAAAATAGCCGTAAAAACAATAAATACAGCAGCCATTCCACCGACATAATATAGAATAAATTCAATAAAAGTATTTGGAAACATAATCATCAAATCAGGAACCTTAATCATTTCATAAACTGAGAGATTGGTACGCAACTCATTCGGAACGATCCGCAGTAACACTTGATTTTCGATGGGTAATAATATTAGCTGCAAGGCAACAAGCCCTAAAGTAAATAGTAAAATCGTTGTCGCTTTTGCTAAATAAACATGAATTCGAGCAGTCGGCAACATTAACAAACGATAAATAAATGTATTTTTCCCAAGCCAATCACGATACCAGATAAAAAAAACATAAATGATTAATACCACCAAACAAAGTCCAATCGGTCCCATAAACCAAAGAGTCTGAGAAATATTATAAAAGGATAGGGTGCCATTTTGTTCGATAAATTCACTCATCGGTATTAATTCCTCGTAAATCATTTGATTTGCTTGATTTACATAGGTTCGTGATTCAACAATCACGCCAATTAGTTGGGAAAAAATCGTAACTCCAATTAAAACGATATATAGTTTCCAAAAACGATTAAACTCGAAATTGACTAACTTCAAATAACGACTCATGCTTTATACACCTCTCTCATGACATCGATTACCGATTTTCCTTCACTTTCTCTGACCTCTTCTGCATCGAATTCTTTTAACACTACCCCATTATCTAGTAACACCACTTTATCAATTAGATGTTCGATATCATTAATTTCATGTGTCGTAATGATGACACCACGGTTCTCGATTAGATGGCTGGAAAATACATCCGCAATTTGCTCACGACTAAATATATCAATCCCTGAAAAGGGTTCGTCCATTAAAACATATTCTACATCCATTGCTAAACCTAGCAAAAGGTTCACTTTTGCGGTATTGCCTTTCGAGAGTTCAGAAATTCGATCACTTTCTTTGAGCTTGAAAAATTGAAGAAGTTCGCTTGCCCTTTCCTGATTCCAACAATCGTAAAAATCAGCCATAAAGGTAAAAGCATCTCCTATTTTCATTTGGGGAAGCATCGTTATGGCATCAGGGATAAAGGTCATTTTTTCATAACTCCCTTTATGAATTTTTTCTCCATCAATAATAATTTCACCACTATTAATTGGGGTTAATGCCATGATGGCCTTCATAATGGTTGTCTTCCCCACACCATTAATGCCAATTAAACAAGTAATCTTCCCTTTTTCAGCAGTAAATGAAACTCCTTTTAACACTTTTTTCCTACCAAATTTTTTAGTTACATCTTTTACTTCTATCACATAAATCCCCCCTATTCATTCATTTCCCTTTCATACTTGCTCTTTACTAAATTCAAGGCCTCATGTAAAGGTACATTGATTGCCCAAACTGAATGAACGAATGCATCAACTGCCTCTAAAATCAATTCCTCTCGTACCATTTTCAACACCTGCTCATCTTTCGTAATGCGGCTAGGCAAATTCCCTTCCGTAAAAATCAACCCTTGTTCCTCCATTTCTTTATACGCTCGCTGCGCTGTATTCGGATTAATTTTCAGCTTATTCGCTAGTTCCCTTCTTGATGGAATCTCTTGACCTGGTTCGAAATAACCTGTTGCAATTTGTTCTTTAAAATGCCGGATCACTTGTACATAAACAGGATCCCTATTGTTAAACTTTACATCCATAGACCCAACTCCTAAAAACATAATGTTTTCATATCCGTTGTATTATTAGGTTAATACAGTAATAACAAAAATAAAAATGCTATAAAAAGAAACCAGATTCCAAAAAAACTCATGCATTAACCTGATTAGACATTGTTCAAAATAAAATGTGTTTAAACATAAGCTGCATTTACACTATCTGTATTAAGTGCATAATACAATAAAAAGAAAAAATAGGCTAAAGGAGCAATGCAATATGGTGTTTTAAGCATCAGAGCTGTATAAAATAAGTATTAGCAATAAATGATTATTCATAATTTATCATTAATTACAAATCTGCTACACACTTAGAATGTATTAACCATATAATACACCTTATGAATTGTATTATATATTTAATACACTTTGAACGCAACAATAGATATTAAAATTTAATTACACAATAATGTAATTTTGGATTTGGATTCTAGGTTCCACAGGGACTGTTTTTATAGAGGATAATCGGAAGTTTTGCGTGCAAAAAGGCACAACTATGGAAGATTTTTAATTTCAATCAGTTTTACTGTATGTTAGTTTTTTGTAATGGTCTGTCCCTCTTCTTGCATAAAGATATACAAAGGGGGGATTTTTATTTTATATCCAAATAAACTTATTAGAATTACTGTTGCCTATGTTTTTATTACCTCGGCACTTATGAAATTAATGAGTACCGAAGTAGCGAATCATTTTCTTGGATTAGGACTGCCCTATTCCCACATGATGTTAAAGATTATCATTTTACTAGAAATAGTTTGCGGAATTCTACTATTGGTTAATAAAGCTGTTAAAAATGCAGTGGTACCTTTAATTGGTATTATGATCGCAGCCATTCTATTAACAAAGGTTCCCTTACTGCACACTGGCTTCCTTCCATTCGCTTTTGGTGCTCGTTTAGACATTGTTATGTTAGTTTTGCTAGTTTATCTATACAAGCAATACCATTCCTAAAAATATAGACATTGCTGGATATTACTATCTATCTGTTCTAAATGGGATTGTAACGAATCCATTTAACACGCAAAACGAACAGAGTTTTTTAAATTGAGTTATCTTTTAAAATAAAATTTTCATAGGAGATTCTTGTAAGTAAAAAGGAAAGAATACAAAATGTCTATTTATACTAAGTCAATTGATTAAATTTGCTGGATAAGTGGTAAATATAAAAACAAGAGAAATACAAACTGGTGTAGTTTTGCAAAGAAAGGATTAACGAAAATGATTATAACGGAAAGAGAACAAAGCTATTTTATGGTAACTCAGAATGATCACGCCAAAATTGCAGGGGAAATCGCCCGAAACTGTAAAGATGATTATTTTTTTGATCATACACGAACCCAAGAAGTGCAACTGGCGATCCAAGAACATGACAGAGGCTGGATAGAACTGGATACGTCTCCTGTATGGAATGATAAAACGGAGATGCCGTACTCTTTTATCGACTACCCGATAGTGCTTAAAATTTCTTTTTATAAAAAGGGATTGAATGAAGTTGAAAAAATGAGCAAGTATGCTGGACTTTTATGCAGTTTACACTATTCATCATTCATCCAGGATGCTACAGAGCCCGCAGTCAGGGAATTTTGGAATGAAGAAAAGCAAAGACAGGAGCAGCTTTTAAAGGGATTGCAAATAGTGGGAAACGAGAATAAGAATGAAATTTTAATGTACCACTTAGATCTGTTAAAATTTTGTGATTATCTTTCCCTGTATATTTGTTTAAATGAACCTGGAGATAATAAAAGGATACATCCCTTTTTTCGAAATGGATTTCCACAGTTATTTCCTTTTGTTACGGACAAACCCATCGATGCTCATTGGAAAAACCAAGAAACGGTTTCGCTCTCCTTCTCCCCTCTGAAAGGTGAATTAGAAGTAAAACTGCCTTATAGGGCTGTAAGAAAAGACCAAATAGAGGAACATGGCATCTTACAGGCATACAAGGATACCCCTGTTACTATAAGGAAGATAGCGTTTAATTAGGTGAAAACCTGTGGAAAGCATTTTCCGAAAAAATGCAATCCACCGGTATATCGTTTATCTAAGATCTGCGTTTAGGTTTAAAGGTTTTACAACAGGTTTCTGCTGAAGTACCTGCAGTATCTATATGATTCTTTTCACCTAATTCGGCAGACATTTCTGTATCATACCTTGCATGGTTATCTAGTTCAACCATAATTTTTTCCGCAGTACAAACATTTCCTTGTCCATAAAACGAACAGTTGGAAATCGCACAAGATACTTCAACGTTAGGCATTGTCTTACCTCCTAGTTAATGACCTGTTGCTTTATTATTTTTTGTAAAAACAATTTTTTCATTCCTGGATACAAAAGATATAAAAACAGATACTAGTAATTATTATCACCCAATTGAAGGTGATCTGTTTTTATAATCAGTACATTCTATTTAACCAAGAACGTCTCTCCTACTTCATCAAATGCGTGCTTATAGTCAAACGCAAAAGGAGTGGGTCCATGCTGAATATAATAGTTGTATCTCTTGAATGCCTCCTCCCAGGATACATCCTTCACCTTTTCCGTCCACCACACCACATATGTAGGTTGTTTCTCTTGATGAGTTTCAATCCACTTGTTCCTGTCTCGTATGGCTTGCTTGTGTTGACCTGAATACGTAAAACGATATAAAGATTGAAGGCTTTTCCATACCGTTAGTGTAAGAATAGGTACACCCTCCCCTTGGATAACTTCCTCAGGGAATGGCACTCCATTAGGTGAAAACTCCTCTATAAGATGCCCTGACTTAGCAGCCTGGCGAAACACTTCGTATCCCACCTCAAAAAACTCACGAGAGGCAGGATGCTCATACGGATGTTTTAGTCTACCGACAGTATAGATCGCAACAAAAGCCATAATTATCTCTCCATTTACACTTTTTACCTACATATATTCAAGAAACTCTGGACTAATTCCTGTTGAAAAAACTTACCATCATTCGTTGTTTTCCACGATGATAATAAATCATTTGATTTAAAAAATAAGCAGTGGATAACAGATGAAAATAAATGGGGAATTACTAATCCTAATAAGAAAAGAAAGGTGATAATCCTAACTGTTTTTCCATGCTAATTGTTAAATATATCTCAATGAATGTTGACGATTTCAATCGCTTTCACTTTTGAATTATATGACCTTGATGAGGATATGGAACAGATCATCATTTTTATGAAAAAACTTTCTTTTTATAGAAAGGACTCAAATTCATAAATTACTAGGCACAATTAATTACCTTTGTAAAATCTTCAAGAAAAGTGTAGTCTCCATACACTCGTTGAAGGGTGGCTGCACTTTTTTTATTTCGACAAAAATCTACGAAACTCGGACGATGACTGGCTCTGCCTCTAAAATTTTATATATACTGGCTCCAATTTCATCTCTAAGTATATTATAAAGGGTGTTAGCCTAATTACTCTCCATACAATCGAAAGGTAGTGTTTGAATGTATAATAACGCAATCCCTAATCTTAGTGATTACTCTAATGCTATTCCCCAGGCTCCAATGTCTTACGGCTTTGCGACTCCTTTTCAGGGACAATGTGTTAATGTTCGTGGGTGGGGAAGTTTTATCATTATCATCGTGTTGTTTATTTTATTAATCATTATCGGTGCAATTATCGGGCGATGACAGACACCCAAATTTAAAAAATCACAACTAAAAAAGTGTCAGGTACCATCTAGATTTGATCGTGCCTGACACTTTTTATGTTCAAGTAACATTTACTTCATTTCACAAATTTCCCGACAAAGAAATTAAAAGATTTGCCTTTTCTTTCGTAAGTGACTTATCACTTTGAGCAGATAACTCATTTACATACGCTTTAAGTTTACCTTCTAAGGCATTCTGATTACCTTTCGCTGCTGCTTCTTTTGCTCCATTAAGTTTGGTAGTCAGCGAATGAGCAACACCCGTCTTCGTTACAAAAGATTCGGTTAATCGGCTTAAACTATCAAAGTCCACAGTTACCGTAAATTGAAATTCTAATTCTGCTGCATTACCTGAATGATCAATAGCTTTGGCTGTGAATTTATTTACTCCTACACTATATTCATATGCCGGCCCTTCTATAGACGGGCATTCGACAGAAGCAATTCCAGACAAATCATCAATTGCACTGCAAGTGATAGATATGTTTGAATCAACAGAATAACTTTCCTTATTACCAGTTACTGTGATTACAGGAGATGTTGTATCTTCTTCCACAATCATAATCCAGCTGATTTGAGGATCAGGTGAACCAGCTACCCTGCGAACAGTGAGGTCAAGTTTCCCATCCGTTATGTTCACATTTTTATAGCCTTTGACATCGTAAGAACTCGTAAATACATAGCCCTTCGTTTTGGTTTCACCGTTAATTAATATATCTGCTTTTCTGCTTCAATTACTTAATAGGTAACGTAACGAAGAAAATAAATCTCCACTGTTACTGCCCGACGGTTTTGTACGATCCCCGACCAATTCAAAGAGTTCTCTGATAGATCTCACCCTGGTTTTGGCCAGACTTCACCTTTTTTGTTGAACCTGTCCTTTTTATGTAACCATGCCGGGCATATTCAGCCGCTCCTATTAGAGCAGCCGAAGATTGAAAAGTTAATATCAGTGATATGAATTTCTACGTCAAACTTACTTGAACCCCCGTATGCCAAAACTGTGTTGTGAGAGATCATAGGCTCGCCAACTCCTCTTACTCGATTGATCAAGTGCATGGCTGCACTGCGATTTAATATATAAACTGCTGTTTCAAATTATTTAAATCCTAATATGAAATGAACTTGCATCTTTATCATGCAGCGGTCTTGTTATGCGATATTGTTAAGAGAACGAATTTGCCTTGTTAACGCACTTGATAGTATATTCTTTCTTTCTTTCTTTCTTTCTTTCTTTCTTGACTCTTCAGTTACTGCTTTACAAGGGTATAAGTTTATGTTTTTTGGCAAAGATGTTTTTATAACAGATGGTATATAAATACGACCGTAAAAGTTAAACGATAACTATTTATAGAAAGGTACTCTTCCTCAATAACTTAAATTAAGAGAGTTCACCAAAGTTTATGAATATTTAAAGAAAACCCTTTTTTGAATAAAAGAACAATCCGTTATGTTTTGTTAAAGGAAAGGGTTTACATTTCATAAAACATAAAGAATCTATTAAAGAATAATCTTTTTGAGTATCTAACCCTATCATTAATTTTTTAGAGAAGGGTTTAGTCATAAAATTAATGAAAGAAAAATTATAGCAGAAACATCCATTGAAGACGAAGGAAGGATAATAATTTGGATTCAAATTCCTTTTTTAAACTAAAAAAGACCGGAAAACAATCGTTTCAGTCAATACAGGAAGAACAAGAAGATTTTTCTCTTCAATTGTTTTCCAATCTTGATGAAAATCTTTATAACATAAAAGCGATGTTAGATAAACCAAGTGATCTCATTACGAGGGAATTTACTATAGGGAATACCCATCATCGATGTGCCATCGTGTATCTGGATGGTTTAGCCGACAAAATGGTAATCAACGATCAAATCATAAAAAACATTCAAATTGAATCTGTAGTAAGTGAAAAAGAATTATCGGACAAGGCCGTTCATCTTGTCGATCAATTATATAACAAAGTTCTCTCCGTTGGTGAAGGAAAAAGAACCACATCATCAGATGAAATCTTATATTCTATACTTTCTGGAGACACCGTACTCTACGTAGATGGTACGGACCAAGCATTAACAATTGGTAGTAAAGGTTGGGAAAACCGAAGTATTGAAGAACCAATTACAGAGGCAGTGATTCGCGGGCCGAGAGACGGGTTCATTGAGAATCTGAGAACCAATACGATGTTGATTAGAAGATCTATTCGGGATCCGAATTTGCGTTTCAAATCGTACAAGATAGGAAGACGTTCAAAAAAAGACCTTGTTCTCGTCTATGTCGACGGAATCGTGAATCCGTATATTGTGAAAGAAGTCAATCAAAGATTGGCATCAATTGATATGGATGACGCCCTGGAAACAGGCTACATCGAGCAATGGATTGAAGATAACTTTCTATCACCGTTTCCACAAATAGATCATACAGAAAGACCGGATAAAGTAGTGGGGGCTGTTTTACAAGGGAAAGTGGCGATTTTGTTAGATGGAACACCTTTCGTTTTAATCGCACCCATGACTTTCGGAAATACGCTCCAGTCCCAGGAAGACTATTATGAACGATGGATTGTGGGGTCCTTAGTTCGTATATTGCGATATCTCGGAGCCTTTATTGCTGTTTTTTTACCCGCTTTATACATTGCGCTCGTTTCGTATCATCCTGGAATGATACCGTCTAAATTAGCATTTTCCATTGCTGCGACCAGGGAGGGGGTTCCTTTTCCGGTTTTTATTGAAGCATTATTAATGGAAACGACTATGGAATTACTACGTGAAGCCGGGATCCGCTTGCCAAAACCGATTGGACAAACGATTGGAATTGTTGGGGGGCTGGTTATTGGTCAAGCTGCCGTCTCTGCAGGGATTGTGAGCCCGGTTATGGTCATAATAGTCGCGGTTACAGCTGTTTCTTCTTTTTCTATGCCCGGTTATAGTACGGCACTTGCTTTTCGAATTATCCGTTTTGGTTTTATGGGAGCGGCGGGTCTTTTTGGATTGTATGGTATTATTCTGGCTTACATTGTAGTTAATATCCATTTGGTGAATTTAAAAAGTTTGGGTGTCCCCTATACAACTCCCTTTGCCCCAAGCTTTGGCCGCGACTGGAAAGACCTTGTTCTTCGTTTCCCGATCACTATGCTGACAAGACGCCCTAACTATCTGCAAACAGAAGATGAAAAACGAATGGGGATGAAGAAAGGAGGACACTCATCGTGAAGCCCTTTGAATATGGAGATGAGGAAATTAGAGAACTAGAAATTCTCTTCATGGTGGCTTCGTATACGATTGCGATAGGGGTACTTTCCATTCCACGCACATTGGCAGGGACAACGAATTTCTTTGATGGCTGGATTTCTTTAGTGATAACGGGTATTTTCATCATTTTCATTACATGGATCAGCACAAAACTCGCCTTACGTTTTCCGAACCAGACATTTTTTACGTATGCCTCTGCGATTTGTTCAAAACCTGTAGCTGCACTGATCACCATATGCTTTGCTATTTATTATATGGTAAGTGCTGCCTATCAGACAAGATTTGTTGCAATCATTACTAAACAATACTTATTGGCCCGGACACCAGTAGAAATCATTGCGTTACTGTTTCTACTTGTCATAGTTTATGCGGTTTCAGGTTCTCGGGTTGGTGTCATACGGTTAAATTTGTTGTTCTTTCCCATTATTCTTTTCATTGCTTTATTGGTATTGGGGATGAATATCCCCAATTTTGAACCTAAGAATCTATCTCCCTTGTTCACCACAAGCTGGGAGGGCTATTGGAAAGGCAGCAAAGAAAGTTTTTTTTCTCTTATTGGTTCTGACATTCTTCTCTTTTATGTTGCATTTGTGAACAGATCGAAAGGAGTGACAAAATATGCCATGATTGGTGCAGGTATTCCGTTAGTTCTATACCTACTTATATATGTGATGGCCATTGGTGTTTTCACTGCAGAAACAACTGCAACGCTCGTTTATCCCACGATTGAACTTGCTAAAGAAGCAGAGGTACCAGGAGGCTTTTTTGGGCGTATTGAATCGTTATTTTTTATGATTTGGATTATGACTATTTTTAATACGGCATCCTTATGCCTCGATGTAAGTTTAATGGCCTTCAGTTCCCTCTTTCAAAAAGTAAAAAAAAGAACATTTATTTTTCTTCTAACACCTTTTATTTACCTAATCGCCATGTTTCCCATAAATCTAATAGAGGTGACTGTACTAGGCAGGTACTTAAGTTACTCTGTCTTCGGACTGGGAGTTTTGATTCCAACAGTTTTACTAATACTAGCGAAAGTCAGGGGAATCAAGGGAAATGAGTAGATTCAAGTTATGCATAACCCTATTAGGAGTATTTTCTGTTTTCCTTACCGGGTGTTGGGATCACGTGGAAATTGAAGATCGTGGCTTTATTATTGGATTAGCCATTGATTTAGCTGAGGAAACAGATGAGAAATTAGATGAATCAGAAGGAGAATATCGTTATAAAGGAACCTATCAATTCGTCGTTCCCTCTGGATTATCCCAGGGAGATTCAGGCCAAGGCGGCCAAGGCGGCACTTCACAGAAGGCGTATAATAATTTAGTAATCGAGGATGAGACTATATCGGGGCAATCGCGCCATTTAGCAGAAGAAACGAGTCGAACACCATTCAATGAACATTTGCAAACCATTATCGTATCAGAAAATGTCGCTAAAATACCAAAAGCATTAGGTAATGTCCTTGATTTTTTCCTGCGAGATAGTGAAACACGAAGAGGAATAAAAGTTATGATTGCAGAAGGGGAAGCAGGTCCTATTTTGGGTATTCAACCAACACCTGAAAATCTTCCGGTCATGCATATTGATTCAATTGCTGAAAATTCATTTAAAAACGCAAGGATTCTTCCTGAAAAACGAATCGGCAGCATTCATGAACGTTTAATAGATAAAACAAGCTTTGTCGTTCCTAAAATAAAAATGGATAATCAAAAGATAAACATAGCAGGGGCAGCCGTCTTTCATGGTCATAATAATCAAATGATCGGCTTTATTAACGGTGATATCACTGAAGGTTTAAATTTGATAACAGGTGACTATAAAGGGGGTATTTTGAAAACAAAAGTAGAGAATAAGCTAGTTGTTTATGAAATAAAAAGGGAAAAAAGCAGTGTAAAGGTCGAGTCAAAGAATAAGGAAAACATTCAGTTTCATATTAAAATTGAGGCAGAAGGACAAATTGGAGAGTCATTTGGTTCTCTTGATTACATGAATCCTAAAATCCTATCTAAAGTGGAAACAGCCGTTGAAAAAGAAATTGAACGAAAAGTATCCAAAACAATTAAAACGTTTCAAGAAGATTTAAGAGTTGACGCTCTTGGGTTAGGTGGTTATCTTCAACGGGAAGATTATAACACATGGAAACGAATCAAACAAGACTGGGATGATGGGAAAAATTACTTTTCCACAAGCACCATTAAAGTTCAAGCAGACATCATTGTCCAAACTCCTGGAGCAATAATTGAAAGTGAAAAACAATAGAAAGAGGTGAGCTAGATGTGGGAAAGAGTAATCGGCCGATTGCCCTCCAACCTTATCATCTTTTCTACTGTAGTATCCGTATTACTTCCTATGGCATTCTATAAGCTGAATCAAAAATTTCACGATTATGGTGATCCGTCATGGAAAAAGAAACAAGAACCCTAAAATACCGCTTTGTAAGAACAGAGCGGCATCAGTTATTTAGCTAATCCAGGCGTAATAATACGTTCTGGATTTGTATATATATTTAATGCTTTGTTATGGATAAAGCCAACAGCGGTAATACCAAGTCTTCTGCTAAGCGCAAAGCCAGTTCAGTTGGTGCAGATTTTGAAAGAACAATACCACATTTAATTTTAGCTACCTTTAATAATATCTCTGAGGAAATACTGCCACTAAATACGATAACTTTATCCTCTATTGAAATTTTTCCAAGCGGTATGTGACATCCTGCTGCGGAAAAGAGTCGTCAGAGTTCAATTCTTTCGTATTACGTACGTCTACTTTCGAATAAATACCAAGTTTTCCTTGATTTATTTTATGAATTTTCAGGGATTCTTCTTTTAATGTCACCATAATTACCTCTTTCATCATATTGAACTTTCAATCGCTAAAAAGACTGTAATTCTCTAAAAGTTAAAACTTATATATTTTGTGCTGTAAACAAAGTTTTTCGGACGTAGAATTTTATGTTCATCACCTCACTCAGTACTTTCAAATCACCAATTTACAATAAAATTTTTTATTCTTATTTCTTAATTCATTAATTTAGAAACGGGCATTAGTAGACTTGTAGCAGTTTCGATATCTATCTTAATTTGGGCTTGGAGTTCTTGAATATTATTGAACTTTTGTTCATTTCTAATTTTAAAAAGGGCCTCCACTTGAACAAATGCCCCATATATTATTTGATCAAAATCAATTATATAAACTTCGATGCTTTTCTCATAAACTTTATGAAATGTTGGTTTTACCCCGATATTCATAACACCGTAATAGTCGCAATCGTTTAATTTTATTTGAACGCCATATACCCCGGTTTCTAACGATGGGGCTGAAAAATCAATATTTGCAGTCGGAAACCCTAATTTCCTTCCTCTACCCTCGCCATGGACTACCTTTCCTTCTAGATAAAACTTTGTTTCTACTAGTAATTCCGTGCTCATATTGTCACATCCCAATTTTTAAAAAAATCTTAGTTTATCTTTCTAATTGGCTCACCCAATAGAAATGCTTGAATGTCTTCTAATGCCTGTCGATAGAATGTTTGATAGTTTCTTTGGGAGACATATCCGAGATGCGGTGTCGTCAGTACATTGGGGAGTGAGCGGAATACGTCTTTCTGTGATAAAGGCTCCTTCTCAAATACATCGATGGCTGCCCCTGCTCCAACCGTTCTTTAAAGCCTCTATAAGTGCATTTGGGTCAACAATTGCAGCACGCGATGTATTAATTAAATACGAAGATAACTTCATCCTTTTAAACTCTTCACTACCTAGCAAGTGTTTAGTGCGATCACTAAGTACAAGATGAATCGAAACAAAGTCACTTGTTTCTAAAAGTTCCTCTTTTGATGATGCTAAACGAACACCTGCCTCATCAGCCCTTGCTTGCGTAAGATTCTGGCTCCATGCTACTACTTCCATTCCAAAGGCCTGCCCAATACGTGCTACCCGGCTGCCAATCTTACCCTGACCCAGGAGACCTAACTTTTTTCCATATAAATCTATACCGACTGAACTTTGCCAAGGTCCATTCGTTTGAATGGCATTATGCTCGGATACAATATTTTTGGCCAATCCCAAGAGTAATGCCCAGGTAAGCTCGGTTGGAGGCTCTGGATAACTTTCAGTTCCACAAACGACGATACCTGACGAAGCCGCATAAAGATCGATGGAAGAGTTTCTCATACCTGTTGTAATAAGCAGTTTCAAGGTTGGTAATCGTGATAGAACAGAGGCAGGAAATGCAGTTCGTTCACGTATAATTACTAGAATTTCATAATCTTTGATAACATTGACAAGATCATCCTCATTATCATAATATTTACTAAATGTATGTACTTCTACTTTTTCTGAGATAGATGACCAATCCACGATGGAAGTAGCAACATTTTGATAATCATCAAGGATTGCGCAACGAAAGATTCCCATTAAGTTCATCAATTTCTTACTTGAATTCATAGTATTATCTCTTTTAAATAGCTTTTCACCAGTACCGATATAAGCAAAAAGAGACCGTTTCCAGTCCCTTTAATTAAAAGTCTTCCCCTAGTTATGCTTGTATGAAATAAATTCGCCTGCCATCTTACCCGTAAGGCACAGTTTACATTCCACACATATAACTTGAATTTTTTGAGGGGCTTCTACGAGTATCATTACACAACCTTCCATTCTTTAAGCTCTAACCTTCGTGATTCACATAAGACATGTGGGTCATTTTCTGCTAATGTGAGCGCTTCTTCATATGAATCTGCTATATATACCACTAGACCGCCAGAGTCATCCGAAAAAGGCCCTCTTGCAAAAATCTTTCCATTTTGATCAAGCTTGTCTAAATACTCAATATGTCGCGAACGCACTTGCAGATTTTTTTCTTTATCCAGCATATGCAAAATCGCTGCATAGTAAGGCATTACTTTCCACTCCCTAATTGCGATTCCAAACAACCAACTTCATTTCAGTCATTTCTTCAACTGCATATTTTAATCCTTCACGTCCTGTTCCACTTTCCTTTACCCCGCCATAAGGCATGTTATCTACCCTGAAAGTAGGAACGTCATTGATCATGACACCGCCAACATGCAACTTCTCTGTTGCATCCAGCGCTGTATGGACATCATTTGTATAGATTCCTGCCTGTAGACCATAATTAGAGTCATTTACTAATGTAATCGCCTCATCTACAGACTTAACTTTATTAATTAACACAATTGGTGCAAAAACTTCCTGACAAGAAACCTTTAATTGGCGATCAGCATTTAAAATCGCAGTCGGGTGGACAATATTACCTTCAGCAATCCCTCCTATCGTAATCGTTGCTCCTGCTTGTTTTGCCTCATCAATCCAAAGAAGTGTTCTCTTTACATCACTAGGTGAAATCACTGCAGAAACATCTGTTTCAGGATTAAGTGGGTCACCTAATTTTAATTTCTTCGTTGCTTCTACAAATCTTTCAACAAATGAATCGTAAACATCTTCGTGTGCATAGATCCTTTGTAGTGAGATACATACTTGCCCTTGATTGGAAAAGGCACCTGTTACACATCGAGAAATGATTTTATCAATATCTACATTTCTATCGATAATGACAGCGGCATTTGATCCTAGTTCCAATGTGACACGTTTTAAACCAGCCTTATTGCGAATTCCAATTCCAACACTCGGACTGCCTGTAAACGTAATCATACTTACTCTTGAATCAGTCACCAGCTTATCTCCCACAACTCTTCCAGCACCTGTTACCACATTCAATGCCCCTTTTGGCAAACCGGCTTCTTGCAATAACTCCGCAATGAACAACGAAGAAAGGGGAGTTTGAGATGCTGGCTTTAATACAATTGTATTCCCTGCTGCAATGGCAGGGCCCACTTTATGAGCAACGAGATTCATTGGGAAATTAAAAGGGGATGTGATATAAAACATTGGAGGACAAATAGGAGGACACCAGAGGACAAATTTAGATATAATAATGTATAAAGCCCTTCTCAACTGAGTGGGGCTTTTTCCTCTTCAGCAGACAATCCTTCTTCAATGTAGTGTAGTGCTTTAATTTAAAATCTCATAATTGAATACAAAGAAAAATCCCTACTTTTAATATAAAAGTAGGGATTTTTGGCGTTTTAATAGACTTAGGGATTAGTGAAAAATAGGGGACCTTATTGAAGAAAAGCGCCCTATAGTTGAAGAAGAAAAGAGACGCTTATTAAACAATAGCTCCCGATTCTTGAAGATCGTTAACTTTAATCAAAGCCCTCTTTCTTTGAAGAAGATATTACATCCTCCTTAAGAATGAACTTTCCCAGAAGTTTAATAAAACACTATTTATAAAAATATCCAATTCAAAAATAATATTATACTGTATAATTGATATTAATCGTTCTCTAAATACTATATTTGAATAATCATATATAAATCCATACGTTAGAAAGCCCGTTTCAACATCACCACCGCCACCGGTTACTCCTTTTATATTCAGCCAGTGGCACAATTTTTTTCAGCTAAAAAGCGGGCGTAACGAATCATTCGCTTCACAACATCTAACTCTAGAGCAAACGTTGCGGGAGTACCTGGTCTCCAATTTACCTCATATATCCAAATTCTATGAATTGAATCTAGACCGATATCAATTCCTAATTCATCAAGGGAACCGTCATATAAACGATCAAAGTGTTCAGAAAAAACGACCGCAAAGTGTTCCATATATCTTTTAATATTGTAATATTCACCACCAAACTCCTTTTTTAAAAAAATTTCAAACATTGTTGTATATCCACCATTGCTTAAGTTAGCGGTAAATCCTTCACTTGCTATACAAGGATAAATGGTTGTTAATGCCCATTTCCCCTCCTCATTTTTTTGAACATGTAAACGGAAGTGAGTTGCTAACCCCTTTTTCGTTGTAGATTTTATAAACGCTTGCGCAAGATAACTTTCTTTTTTGGCTACCTTTTCGGCGAAAACCTTAAATTTTGTTTTATTCATCTTTACTCTCGTCTTGTCTTGTTGAACAATAAAGTTTTCTTTATTTCTCCATACAAAAAAAATGTTTTGTCCTTTATGACCGTAAAGAGGTTTTAAGACAATCTTTTTATGCCGGTGAAGAAACTTAAATACATCTTGATATTTCAAAATTTCAGTAGAAGGAATTAAATAATGGGCAAATAGTTTTCCTTCCTTTATTTTTTTATGGACATGCATTTTATCCCCAATCGAATAGCTTGTGAAAGGAATCATTTCGTGTAATCTGTCAACAATTTCTTCCTGCCTTTCCGTCCCAGGAGAACTAGAGTTATAAATGACATCAGGAAACGGTCTACTTTTTTGCATCCACTGTCCGTCTTCATAAACCCAGGCTAGAATCCTTCGATCATTAAAATTGACAGATCCAGGCGAAAAAAAATAAAAATCAACACCTTCCATTTTAGCGGCTGCTGCATATGCATAAGATTTAAACACCGTTCTTGGATCTTTTCGGTGAGAAAGCATCCCAATCGTTATCAAAATCAATTGACCTCCCTTTAGTTTAAATCGGACAAATGGAATTGGATTTCTTTTGCAGCATTTTTGGCAATATCTGCAGCCTCAGAAAGTGTGTCTGCTGAAGCCAGTACGTAGCCGTAACGATGGCCCATTGACAAGGGGGGAGTTAGAAATTTGCCTTTGCGTGGTTTAATATAGACCTCATCTACTCCTTCATGACGTAATGCACGTTGCTTCCCTGTTACTTTTTTTAACTTTCCTGTTGAATTAACTGTAATATAATGAGCATAAGCATACTTTTGATAAGGCTTATCAAGTAAAGCTTTATGACCTGTATACAATTTAATCGTTTCTTGAACTAAGTTGATACCAAATCCTACTTCAATTAAGCGGTTCATTACTCCTCCTGAAATCCTTGGATTGATCTCAATTAATTTCCACTTTCCATTTACATTTCTTAATTCCAAATGAAAGGTACCGTTATTTATGTTAAAAACCTTTACAACAGTATTAACAACTTGAACAAGAGAATGTTTTGTTTCTTCATCGATTTCAGCTAATAACCCATACCCGGTCACAATAAAACGATCTTGTTTGTTAATTTCCTGTTGAATTACCGCTACCAAATGAATTTCACCATTTTGTACTAAAACTTCTAGCAGATACTGGGGACCATGCAAATATTCTTCAATCAGAACTAGTTCATTAGGATATTTTTTTATAAGGGTTTGGATGGCTGATTTTAGTTGTTGTTGATTTTCTACATATAATACATCCTTGGAGCCTGTGGATACGGGGGATTTTACAATTATCGGAAATTCTTTTACATGCTTTGTTATTAAATTTTTAAATTTATCCTTTTTTGGATCAAACACGATATAAAAAGGGGAAATGGATTGTCCCTCCAAGGTTTTTCGTGTTATAATTTTATCTTCCATTTTAGAAATAGCATGTTTATCTAGATGGTTGTTGCCAAACTCTTGCGATAATTGAGCCGCAATTTGAACAAACGGATCAATGAAACTTAGTACAGCCATGATTTGTTTGCCTTGCTTTGTAAGGAAATGAATCTTTTTTCTTACCAATCGGACGTCTATACGGTCAACCAAGTAAACATTATGGGCATCCGGGAATTCAGTTCGTTGTGCCAAATACTTCTTATTTGTTGTAAATAGTACCGTCAAATACCCAAGACGTTCAGCAGCTTTTATCGCTTCCCTGCTCGAGCCTGATTTATAGGTTTCGATAAACACAATCGTCTTCATGATGTCATTCAACTCCTGTTCAACGTTCACTTTAATAAAGGAACACTATAGGTTTGAATACAAGGGGGGAAATATAATTTCGCCTGTTAACCGTAATATTTGATTTCGAATTTTAACGGTACAATGAAATGTAAAGGCATTAGTTTGGTCATACCCCCTTCGTAAATGAAATGGTATGTTTTTGTAGACACTTTATACTACGGTGTTCCTAAAAGAATGGAGCCAGTACGTATTAATATTTATAAAACCTGTTTTTCAAACTCTTAAACGGCTTACCTAAAAGAGAGGCCGAATAAATGTCACACACTTGTACACCTTTTAATTTTTTTACACCATTAAATTTTTGAAAGGCTTAGGACAGGAGAATTACAAGGTTTACTTTATTAAGGGCAAAACGTATGGGGAATTTTCATAAATGATAATAAAAACTCTCTTAAACGAAAAAAAGCGGCAAAGTGGCCGCTCTAAAAAATGAAATGGATAGGTTATAAAAAGCCGAAAGATTCAAGAACAATCACCATTTATCTGAGTCTTCGCAAGATTCATCCACAAAGCATGGGAAGTCATCATTAGATTCTTCGTGGTCACAATGATCATCTTCGTGTGGGTGTTTCTCCCTTTCACAGAAGATCACTGAAGTTGGGTGAGCTGGCGGCTGGCAGCGATCTTCATTGATATCTCCAATTATATTTATACTAACCATGCCTATTTTATCTCTTACCACTGTCGCCTGTACTTTTAAAATAACTTTAAAGACCACACCGCTGACTCCATGTGTCTCTTGTGGTATTACTTGCGGTGGCAGGATTCCTTCTAAAAACGGAGTCGTAAGTTTCAGTGTATCCCCTGGACAGGCTCCCTCACAAATGACCTCTTCCTGAAATGACAAGGTAATTTTCTTAACACACTTACCGTCAACAATCACCATTCCTTTAATAAAACCTTGAATGACGATAAGATCTTTTAAAAGTGTGCCCGTAATTTTAATACTGGATAAATCAGGAACGAATTGAATATTTTTACCCTTCACTTTTTTTATGCTTGTATTTACATGAGCAATAAGTTTTACTTTGTTAGAACAGATCACTGACTGAATGAGAATGGCTTCATTTGTTAGACAAGCTTCACTTTTTGTGTCCATCTGTAAACCTCCCTGAAAAATTAATAGGCATTTTCATCATATGACATTCACCCACAATCGGACACGAAGATTCGTATTTTTATTTTAAGTAGCAACGCGGACAAGAATGGTCAATCAAAAAAAGTTTATTTATTGTAATCGAAATATGATTATCAATATATTTTTATGTATAGAGTTTCGCAGTATGATAATGCAATAAATTAGTTATACAAATTCACTTCCATCAACTAAGTTGGAATCTACAGCAAACGATATGGATCTGTCTTCAGTGCTCACTTTCACAGGGAATGTGCGAAGTCGAACACCAACTAAAGAGCAATGGTCTCGAATATGATAGTCCAAAGCTCCACAGACAAAAAAGGGCCAGAAGCCATTCCTTCTTAGCCCTTTATACTTACACATCTAGAATCCAGTTATCACCCGTTACCATTAAAGAATGTGACGGTTCTTGAAGTCGGCATAGTCGGTTGAAGTGTTGTACAGCGGTCTGGATTGATATCTCCGAGAACTGTTACGCCAGCTTGAACAAGCTTTTCGCGGGATACGGTAATTTGTGTTCTGATAATCACTTTAAAAGTAATAAGAGTTACTGCTACAATGGTGCCAACCGCCCCTACTGCAGGGGTTATCACAGGTTCCAAAACCGCCTCAACAATTGGAGTCGTTTCTTGCAAATCATCTCCTGGACATGCTCCAGGGCACTCAGTTTCCGCCTGGAAAGGAAGATTTAAAGCTACTGTTAATGGAAGTGTAACCCCTGCAAGAGTGATTGTTGCTGTAACCGGAACAAACCCCGAGTTTATAACCTTGCCTTCAATTAGTGTTCCTCTCATAACAATTCCTGTAGGATCTGCTACTACATTAATGGATACTAAATTTCCTATAATCGGAATTCCGATGTCAACTGCTGGGATAGTTAACTCGGCTACTTTCTGTACAGAATTGGTGCATATGACCGAAAGTACTTTTAAACATTCAACACTTGGCGCAGGACAATGTTGCACCTGTTTTGGCAAGCATTGTGAAGCAAAAGCTTGTTGGGCATTGTTACCATTGTGACAATTACAATTAAAATCCAATAAGATCTCTCCCTAATTTTTTTTTTTGAACTTTCATTTCAGTGTATGTATTTAGGAGTAATTGGTTATAGATATTTGCATCATTTTTTGTGATTAAATTAACAACATAAAGTGCATGTATTCATTGTTTTTTTGTAAAATTTATTAGCGAATTATACAAGTCAAATCCTAGGGTTTTAACCAAAACTTTCAAAATTAAATATTTAAATGATATTAAATTGGTTTATTCGATAAATTTTTCTCAATGCACTTTTTACAGTATGGCTTAAACTGGACAACAACTCGGTTTTCAGCTTTAATTTTAATCTGTTTTTTATTAAAAAAAACAAATCCCTCAATTGTTATCCAGTCATGGAGATCCTTATTGAGTAGGATCCGGAAATCTTTTATTGAAAGAGATTCTTCAGGCATCACTTTCTTTTGATTGATTGGATAAAACCAAACTTCCCCTTTCTCTTTTGAACTTTTGGACCCATGATTCTTAACAAATTGCCATTGAGTATCTGTTAGGTTCTCTAAAGTACTTGGCATTTTTTTATGAACTAAATTTTTCCCTGTAATGTTTGCAGTACCCTTTGGGGTAAAACGAAAGCAAACATAGGGATCTTCCAAAGGCTGAGAACTTCTATTTTCTATACAAAATGTCCCTTTTAATAAGCTGGTTTTATTCCCGTAAAAAATTATAGAATAATCAAAATATGCTATACTATTACTTTTTTTCACACCATTCTGTTTCGGACTGTTATCGTTCACAAATGGCGGCAAAGAAGGAATGGGGGTTGATATTTTTTGAACAAGATCCTCGATTTGTTTATCTTTTTCATTTATTTCATGTTGTTGAAGGTTAAGCCTTTCTATAACCTTAGTATTTTCTTGATGAAAAGATTCTATTTGTTTCTCCTTCTTATCCAGTTCAACCCGCATCTTCTTCAGTACTTCTTCATATTCACCAATTTTTATCTCGACTTCTTTATGATTTAAGTCCCTAAACTCAGATTCCTGCCTATCCTCTTTTAGCTGTTGAATTGCTAGTTCTTTTTCTTGAGATACAATTTTTAAATCGGTTTGCAGACGTTCAATCATTTCTTCTGCCAAAATGAGTTTTTTCCGTAATTTAAAAGAATTCTCCTTGTAAAATTGGAGACGGGCTATTGAGGCATCATAGCTCATGGGTTTATTTTGTGAATCCACTGTACTCATCCTCTCCTGATTACTCCAATGATATAAATACGGTAATGTTTAATTTCTTTTCCTTTGCAAGGGGCAGTTATTAGGTATATAGGTTACGGTATCGTTAACGGGGTCTATTTTGAAACAAACAATTGGCCTTAATACCTTATTGTAATACTATAAGTGAATTTCCAATAAATAAGTCCAATATTATTAAAAGAAAGTGTCATTTTACCCAAAATTAATCTGTAAATTGGGTATTCTATTAACGCCTATTGATGTAAATGTCCACAAAATAACTTCTATAACTAACCCGCATAATATTAAAAACTTGAAAGGGGGAGTCTTTTTGTGTCTCCAATGTTTATTAGAATCGGGTTGTTAGTTATTTCCTGATGTTCCTCTCTCTTCCTTCCAAAAACAGCTTTTAGAAGGTATTCTCCAGTTGCAATACTTGCTTCGTTACTTGTATTAATCGAGAGCTTTTTAGCTATCCCGTATAAATGGTGGAGAGTTAAAGGTGGCATAACCACTAAAATCTTTAACGATTTAAGTTTTATCCTAGGTCCTTGTTTAGTTGGCACAATCTGGATATTCAGATTGACATACGGTAAGTTGTGGTTGTATTTATTGTTAAATATATTTCTGGATGCCTTTCTTTCCTACCCTATGAACTGGATATTTCAAAAATTAAAGGTGTATAAACTAATCAACTTTAAACCCAAACACATATTCTTTACATCTATTACATATGCCATAATTATCTACATCTACCAAATGTTCTTGGATAGAGACTACAATTAATGGCTTATGAAGCATTTCGATTTAAGCGAAAAAAGAGTATAGTACTTGGATTGCACCTTCGAGTTTTCAAATAAGAAAAAGCCCTTCTCACGAGAAGAGGCTTCAACCATTTCTTTTTTTCAAGTTCGATTTAAAGTACGATGTCACGAATAATTATTTCACCAAGATATCTTCCAGAGTTTGTTGCATACCCAATGGATATCGGTGCAGTAACAGTCGCGTCTATGACAATGCGTACAGTATTACCGACTAATAAACCAACTCCGAGTAATGCATCTCCTGAAGCTGATGCAACGTTCTGCGATTTTCATTCCTTCTTTAATTCAGGAAATTCACCGTTTTAAAAATCAGTCCTGCAATCCAACATATTCTTTTAAAATTCGCTCCCCTTCTTCGTCAAGTTCGCAATAAACATTACCTTTGTCATCTTTGATTTTCGGCAAAATCGGAAGGTTAATTGTGCTTCCGTCAGCATTAGTTAAACTGAGATTTATTTTAACAGCTTCAAAAGTTTTCTCTAATGCTGATAAGTCCCTCACTGTCATCTTAACTTTAATTATCCCCATAGTACGGCTCTTAATATGGAATGTTAAAACATGAAAATTTGAATCGTTCATATGGTAAAAAAAACTCCCTATATACCTATTTCCAGCTAATTATAATGTTGCCCCAATAGGTTAGCTCTTATTATGCAATATGTGTCAAATGCGACATAAAAATAGAGTAGATTTTCCGTTTTTAATTCTGAAAAGTGAAACTCCTTGCGATGCATGATCCAGTGTCTTTCGTTGTATTTGACGTATTGTACTATAAGGGTGAGAAAGTAACCCAGCTACCACTTTTTTATAGGAGAAAAGAAATCCTCGATGCCCTCATACCAGTTAATACTCCCATTATATCGAAAGTAATGAGCATCGATGGCAACGGCATCCCCCTCTTTGAACTAATCAAGGAGCAAAACCTTGAAGGAATTGTCCTAAAGAAGAAGGATAGCACTTATGAAATTGGGAAGCGATCACACTCCTGGCTCAAAGTGATTAACTACCAATATGCAAATGTAATTGTGAACGGGTACCGGAAAGACGAATTTGGTTGGCTTTTATCATATGCGGACGGACGTTATGCGGGGATAATGGAGCTTGGCGTTCCGCAAGAAGAAAAAATGAGAATATATCAAACGTCAAAGGATGAGAATGAAAGGCTTGTCTTTATTGAACCCGTATCATGCAATGTTAAATATAGAAATTTAACGAATGCTGGCCTGCTGTGGCTCCCTTCCTACGTTTCAATGAAAGCGTAAAAGCCCTTCAAAATTGAAGGGCGCTTACCAAAATACATCATCTATTTCGGGTATCGGTCCTTTTTCAATTTCTTTATCTTGTTCTATAATGTCCATGGTTCCGTTAACTACCGCTTTTTCAATCATCGTTGTTCTATAACCTTTTTGCTCGTTTAATGCTCTTTATGTATTGGTAAGCTACCTCTGGAATATAAATATTCTTGCTTGCGTAAAATTCCCCACTTGAAGAACCTTTATTTCCTCCCATGTCTAGAAATACTTCAAGGCTTAGCCTCACAAAAGAATCTTATAGTAAACAATATCATTTATGGGAAAGTAATTTACAGGTAATTCAAACCAAAAGCGTGTATATCCTTCTTCAGGACTTTCTATACCGATTCTCCCATTGTGTCGGAGAATGATTTCACGTGCAATGGATAATCCTAGACCACTCCCGCCCATTCGACTTGTTCTCGCGGTATCGGAACGATAGAATCGATCAAATACCCGTTCTCTTTCTTCAGGAGGTATACCAGATCCACGATCAGCTACTTCCACACGAACCCAATTATTTTTAGGAAACACATGAACCCTGATCCAATTTCCACTTGCTCCATACTTAAGAGCATTTTCTAAAAAATTGCTGATCACCCGATCTATCTTTCCTGGAGTGAGGTTCACCCAAAACTCCTTGCCAATATTGTTTCACCTCGAGATAAAGGTGAAGCAGCAGTGGCTGCACCTGGTTTTGCCATTAATATGGGCTTTGGTACCTTTGTAGAAGCCGCTTATCCATTTATGTTTTCCAACAAATATATCTTTGCTGGAGTAATCCTCTCATCCGGATTAGGAGGATTACTTGTTGGACTTTTTGATGTTCGTGGAACGGCCTATGTTCCATCATTTATGGCACCACTTTTATCCAATAATATGACAGGCTTTATCATCGCAATGGCTGGAAGTTTAATATGTTCATTTCTCATTACGCTTTCCATAAATAAAATCTCTGTGAAAAAGAGCAAGAATATGGTTAGAGAGCAGAAAGCGAATAAAGTAGCAGGTTAATCATTATATGCGTTCGTCCATTAAAAAAATGGCCGAAACAAATAAATAGTTTAATGCTTTCCTTTACCTAAAACAAGAAGCTGACCAAAAAAAGTAGTCACTCAACGACCGTTTGGGACAGCTTCTTATTTTTTTCATAGTAAATAATATAAATAATAAAACCAACATTAGTAAATTTGGGATACCTACAAACCAACCTTCCATATTAAAGGCGATAGAAGCTGAAAAAACTAACAACCACATCGTACCGTTCGGGAATTCCCTGAATATATACTCTACTTCAGAAACTAATTTACTTTTTCTTGGTCCTCCTGCTTATCAAGCTCCCCGACTTAATTTATATAAATGTATAGGTATGGATCATTCATTTTCTCGTTGAACGAATGAGGCCTTTCAGAAGCTGCCGCACCAGGTTTTTGAGCCTGTCTTCACGAAAGTAATCGATGAAGTCATTTCGCATCGATTATCCTAAAAATAGATTCTGTAAAAGACATTTTTGGGGTATCCCCCAACATAAAAAATAAAAATCCCTTTACTCGATTTGTTTGAAGCCATCTAATATGATAGAAAGCAATCCCTTACTTGCTTCATAAACAAGTTGCTCCTTAGGGACCGGGCGTTTTTCCTCTTTTCTTGACTCAATACCGTTTCTATACACATACTTTCTTCGAAGGATTCCTTTTTTCTGATTATAATAAAGGACAAACCGCTTCAGATTCGATTTCATGTCAGAATTTTTCCAAATGATGTAAAAATTCTGCTGATCCTTCCATTCTTCAACTGAAATCATCGAGTACAGTAAACTTAACTGTAAAATGTTAAAATCATTATTAAAAACTTTAACATCCCTTTCTAAGGTTACTTTTGGTTGATCGATTGTTGGCAGATACTCGTCAACAACTCCAAACTGCTGAAGTTTTTCTATTAATTGTTCGTAGTTATTAATTTTAATTTCCTCCTCTGTTTAAACGATATTTCACTTTCCTTTTATTAATCCTAAAGATAATATCAATTTTATATTCTCCCTTAAATCGATACATCCATATTCCACTTTTATCCTTTTCATGAACAAACGAACTTCTTTAAGTTCATATCTTTTTTTATTATGTAATCATAGATTATACCCTATTCATCTTCTTCATGAACCCATTCAATCGTATAGTAGCATTCCACAAACGCTTCATAAAACCCCCATCCAGTACCATCTGCCATTGATACAACTTTACTTAGTCTGGTAGAAAATTCTCGGTAAAATTCTTCATTCTGATCACATTCCATTGCTACCTGGTCAAACATTTTTACCATACTAGAATAAAAATTTGCATCAATATCACCATAGGAACAGGTAAAATCAACACCTTGTTCCACATAGAAAAGCATCAGGTCAACGGTTCGTTTCTCATCATTTGTCGCCTTTTTAAAAGCAGTAATCTCTTTCTTAGCTTCTGCTAATCGAAGCTTCCCATGTCCTTTCTCAGGAAAAAATTCATTCTGTATTTTCTTTCTAGCCTGTTGAAATAGAACTTCAATCGCTTCGTTCCCTAGAAACTTACTAGATAAGAAGTTTTGAACATCTTTGTTTGCCTTAAACATTTCGACAACCAGCTCAATCAATTCTTTTTTTTCATATTCCTTTAACTGTTTTTTTAAATCAGTAATTTTGATTTTCACCATAATCCTCCAATTTTCAACGGCTTTTTTTGATTGTATTTATTCATTCATTTATCCCTAATTTCCCATTCGACTATATTTTATGGACAAATATAAAAATCTTTCATTTGGGAAATAATTTAATGCATAGGGAAAATCTTGTCAATTAAAATTTTTTCACTATTACAACAAATAATTTTCGCTCAATTGATTCAGGTGTATAAAATACAGGAGGCAAATAGCTAAAATAAAAAATCCAGGACTCAATAATTGAATGAACTGCACCCCAATATACTTTGCAGTATAAACTAGACGTACTAATTTTATGAAGGAACAAGGAACGTCTATCAGAGAAACAGCTGCAATATTTAACATTCCAGCACCTTCTACACTATTCCATGGAAAAAGCAATTTGAAACGCATGGAATAGACGCCCTTGAACTAAAGAAAAGGGGCGTCCATCTATGAAAAATGAGAAACAAGAAACATCAAAAAAACAAGCACCAGTCGAAGGTTCTATTGAGTCACTCCACGAGGAATTAGAACGTTTACGTATGGAGAATGCGTATTAAAAAAGTTGAATGCCTTAGTTCAAAACAAGGAAAAATCACAAAAAAAGACAAAGCGCAAGTAGTCTATGAATTGAGGCATGAATTTCCGGTGATAGCATTTCTAAAGCTCGCAGACATCCCGCGTAGCACCTATTATTATAGGGTGAAAATTCCGGGTCGTCCGGATTCAGATGCAGAGTTGAAAGTATTAATTCAAACGATTTATGACGAACATGAAGGCCGTTATGGTTACCGCCGTATTCGTGATGAACTTAGAAATCGTGGACACGAAGTAAACCACAAAAAAATACAGCGTATCATGAATGAACTAGGATTGAAATCACATGTTCGTATGAAAAAATATCGCTCTTACAAAGGAACAGTTGGGAAGACTGCTCCAAATATTTTAGACCGAAACTTTCAAGCAGACAGACCAAATGAGAAATGGGTTACGAATATTACGGAGTTTAAATTATTTGGAGAAAAGTTATATTTATCTCCTATGTTGGATTTATTTAATGGCGAGATCATCAATTATACAATCGGTACACGCCCCACCTATTCACTGGTTTCAACAATGTTAGATCAAGCTTTTGAACGTTTAACAAACGAGGATTCACTTCTTATCCATTCTGATCAAGGGTGGCACTATCAAATGAAAAAATACCGTAAAGCCATCAGTGGACATGGGACGCAAAGTATGTCTCGCAAAGGGAACTGTTACGATAACGCTGTTATGGAAAATTTCTTTGGAATTATGAAATCGAAATTTCTTTATCTAAAAGAATTTAAAAGTGTGGAACATTTTAAACAAGAACTAGAAAAATATATAGAATACTATGATCACAAACGAATTAAGGCAAAATTAAAAGGCATGAGCCCGGTACAATACCGAGCTCATGCCCAACAAGCTGCCTAACGAATAACCTGTCTAACTTTACGGGGTCACTTCAATTTAGATTTAAAGATACCCCTTTTTCTCTAAGGCAATTACACCATAGTTGTGATGGTTGACATCTGAACTAATTGCAGATCACAATATCATCGAAATTGATTCGACTGCCCGATGTACCTGTAACAACGCTGAGTTCCAAACACGTTTACTATTACATCCTAAAATTTATAAATAAAAGAGCAACTTGTCCGTTGCTCTTATTTTGAGTCAGATATATGAATTTTTTACTTATATCGGAACCTCTGATTTTTTACCGTAGGACTGGAATTTTTTCCATATTGGTCAAAACCTCTATCATAAAATTGAGCGACCTTACTGGACCAGTCGCTGGTATCTTGTCCGCTGGTCCGTTCAGACATATAGGATGATATCGTTTGATCATATTGGTCAATAATTTCCTTTTGCATTTTCGTATCATACTGTTCTTTCTGAAGGGTTGCCTTAATTGGTAGCCTTGGTTTTTGAGCGGGGACGGATCGTGGATATCCGACGACCAGACCTGAGATTGGGAAAACATATTCCGGAAGATTCAATAGATCAACAAAGGTTTGGGGATTTCTCCGTAACCCTCCGATTGGAACAATCCCGAGTCCCATCGATTTAGCGGCTATCACCGCACTACCTAGAGCGATCCCTACATCTGTTGAACCGATAATAATGGCTTCTAAGTCCTCGACAATTTTAAACTCCGTACCATTTTTTTCAGCTGCCAGCTTCGCCCGATAAAAATCCATGCAAAACACTAGAAATACTGGAGCTTCCTCAATCCACCTTTGGTTGCCTGCCGCTTTCGCCAATGCTGCTTTCCTTTCAGGCTCCCTAACTTCGATTACGCTCACTTGCTGACCATTAATCCAATTGGGACCAGCCAAAGCCGCCTCAATAATCACTTGGATCTGGGCTTCGCTCACCTCTTTTTCAGTGTCGAAGTCCCTAACTGAGCGATGATTTCTTAATAATTGAATGGTTTCGTTCATACTATCACTCCTCGTGTATACGATACTACACACTCAGCTTTAAATTCAAACACCTGAATCTAATAAAAGTGCCTGACACCACTGAAGGTGGTGTCAGGCACCATTTTACTTATTTAGAAGTTCTAAAAAGGAACAAATCGTTAAGATTCCTTTATCAAAGTTTTCTAAGTTAAAGTGTTCGTTTGGAGCATGAAGATTTTCATCTGGCAGACCGAATCCCATTAAAACAACAGGTGCATATAGGGATTGGTTGAAATCCGATACAATAGGAATCGAACCACCTTCTCTTTTATAAACCGGCGATTTCCCATAAACGGTTTCATACGCTTCAGCTGCTTTTTGGATCATCGGACTGTCGATTGGCGTTAAAAATGGATTCCCCGTATCGCCAAGAGACACTTTCACCGTACATCCCTTTGGTGCATGTTCCTCAAGATGCTTTTTGATTAATTCCTGAATTTTTTCAGGGTTTTGATTGTGAACTAGACGGCAGGTGATTTTGGCATGAGCTTCGTTCGGGATGACCGTTTTTGTTCCTTCTCCCTGAAATCCGCCCCATAATCCGTTTATTTCTAATGTTGGCCTGGAACTGATTCTCTCAGGGTAAGGATAATTGTTTTCCCCTCCTGTTAAATCAGTTAATGCTAACGATTTTTTTAACTTTTCTTCATCGAAGCCCAGTGCTTTAATTTGTTCCTTTTCAAATGCGGTTAATTCCACTACTTCATCATAAAAATGGTCAACATTTACTTTACCATTTGAATCATGAAGAGTTGAAAGCAGCTGTACCAATAGATGGTTGGCGTTTTGAACTCCTCCGCCGAACATGCCCGAGTGTAAATCAGAATTTGCGGTTTTAAGGGAAACTTCTAATGCACACAGACCTCTTAATGAATAAGTAATGGCAGGGACGCCTCTGTCCCACATATCAGAATCGGAAATCACGACCACATCACAGGATAATTTTTCTTTATTCTCGGATAAGTATGGCGGAAGATGAGGACTTCCGATTTCTTCTTCTCCCTCGATGCAGAATTTTACGTTTACCGGTAATTTCCCTTCTAATTTCAATAGTGTTTCCACTGCTTTGATATGTAAGAACGTCTGCCCTTTGTCGTCGGTTGCCCCTCTGGCATAGATCTTTTCATCACGGATCGTTGGTTCAAACGGAGGCGTTTCCCATAAATGAATGGGGTCAACGGGCTGTACATCATAATGGCCGTACACTAAGACCGTTGGGGCGTTTTCCTGATGAAGCCAGTCCGCATAGATAATCGGATGCCCTTTTGTCTGGACGATTTCAACATGTTCCATTCCAATGCTTTCTAATTTATTGGCAATCCATGAAGCTGCTTTTTGAATGTCCTCTTTATGCTCGGATAAGGAACTGATGCTTGGAATCCGGAGCAATTCTTTTAATTCCTCGACATTTTGATTATGTTGATTGGATAACAACTCGGATAATTGACTCATGTTCTCACCTTTTCAAGTTTATTTTCTATTCTTATTTTATACAAAAAGAATGGGGAAAACCTACAATCCGCTCTAATTCATATACCGATATTCCCTCAAACTATTCAAAATTGAAATTTCCTGTAATAGTTCTTTCCCTATATTCGTTTCTCTTACCTTTTTTCTCACTAGTTCTTTATCCACTAATCTTTTGACAGATAATACATCCGTTGCGTCACTTAATACATCTTCTTTTGAATGAAAATGTTTATGAGCAACCAATTGCATACCGTAGGAATTATATAGTAACGTGTATCCTGCTATACCTGTTACAGATTGATAGGGTTTTGAGAACCCACCATCGATAACAATCATTCTTCCATTCGCTTTGATGGGATTCTCTCCCTCAATTTCTTTCACTGGTGTATGGCCGTTGATAATATGACCCTGCTCAGGGTCGAGATCAAATTCAGCAAGGAGTTTTTTGCAAAGTTCTTCATTCTCACGTAAGTAATAATAAGGGTTCTTTCTCTCCTTGTGCGTTTCCTTATCCTGAATAAAGTACCTTTCAAAGGTGGTCATTTCTCTTTTTCCAAAGAGGGATGAGTATTCTCCGTTCCATAAATACCAAACCATATCAGTTGCAAGGTCTTCTGTCTTTTCCGGATGTTCAAAAGCATGTCGTAAATTATATTCAAACGTATCAAGTAATTCACGGCCTGCATACGTTTTATTCTCAATCGTCATTTTTTCCATATTTCCTTCTTCATCTAAAGGAATGCAACCATGAATTAACAAGTTACCGTTATATTTCAAATAAAGGCTGCCCTTTTTCATTAGGAATTTCATATGTCTAGCCAGCTTTTCGGAATGCTGCACGGAAAATAACAATTTTTCTATGACTTGTTCTTCCTCATCTAGTAATTGATCGGGCTGCATTGGATTAATCGTTGTAAAGCAACTATTTACTAGAGGGTAGGTTTTCCCATGTATCGTTATTTCGTTCTTTTCATAATCAATTTTCTCAAGTAAAAGTCTTTCTGACATATTAAAGTACGGGCGCCTCTTAATGATCGGGATTTCCAGTTTGAATTGAATCATGGCGATCGCTTGATGAATTTTCGTAATTTGCAGTTGTTCATGATTAGATAGTTTTTTATCGGAATGGACCTTAGGTCTAAAAACCGGATTGTCTTCATAGTACTTTTCCGCTAGATTAAGTAATGGTCTTAGATTGATTCCATATACGTCTTCAATAATATCCAAATTGTCGTATCTCGCACAAATACGAATAATATTAGCCAGACATACCTTTGATCCAGCAAAGGCACCCAGCCATAGGACATCATGGTTTCCCCATTGAATATCAACCGAATGGTAATCGATCAGTGTTTCCATAATTTTATCGGGCTCGGGTCCACGGTCGTAAATATCCCCTACTACATGAAGATGGTCGACAACTAATCTCTGTGTCGTATAGGCAAGACCTATGATCAGTTTATCAGCCTGTGCTAAGGAGATAATCTGCTGGACAATTTTTGAATAATAATCATCCTTATTTGTGGAATCATCTTTTTTGTAGAGTAACTCTTCAATTATATACACAAACTGTTTCGGCAAAGCTTTACGTAACTTAGAGCGTGTGTATTTGGAGGAGGCATAAGAAATGAGCTTAATCATTCGCTCAATGATTTCTGTATACCATTGGTTTAATTCTAGTTCATTACCAAAATGACTTTTTATTAACTTCAGTTTTTCCTCTGGGTAATAAATTAATGTTGCAAATTCATTCCTTTCGGTTTCAGTTAAGTTATGTTGAAACAGGTCATTAATTTTTTCTTTTACATTCCCTGAACCATTTCTTAATACATGTTGAAAGGCTTGATACTCACCATGTAAATCACTGACAAAATGTTCAGTCCCCTTTGGTAGATTTAGAATGGATTCGAGATTAATAATTTCTGTTGCTACTTTTTCTGCACTATCATATTTTTGGGCGAGTAAATCTAGATATTTTGCGTTCAAAATTATGTATCCCCTTTCAGAATTGACTGCGTTGCACTTATTAACATCATTCATTAATAATATTATAAGTGATAAATAGAATATATTTGATATCATAATACATATTTTTATTGTCTTTATTTGCAAAAGAAGGAAATTTGATGGCTGCAATCGCAGAACTTCGCGAAACACATCACTCTTCACCTGCCGTAAGGTCAAGTACAAATCGCCCTGGAATCGCTCTTCCGGCAGGCGTTTATCTTTCTTAGGTAAAAAACGCCAATTTCGTCTGGCTGGTTGAATGGGGATTTCATTTGAAGCGGTAATGGATGTAATACGTATGAGGAGTTTCTAACTATTAAATAAACCCATGGATATTTTTACTATTGTTTCCCTCACTTCATTTCAATTGGTCCTAAAACAATTATTAAATTTTCAGTGCTGGTTGAATGGATGCTAGGAAAGCCCCATTGTTTTTTGAACCCTCAAGATACTTTTCTTATTATTCCATGTCTCATCTTTTAATATTTCAATGCTGTCTTCTTGATTTTTTAATTGTTCTTTAATTTCGCTAAAGTCTTTAGCATTTTGAAGTTTCATTTCACTTAATTCGGCCTTTAGAAATTCTTGTCCCGTCCTCAATGCTAAAATTCTACCATGTTCTTTTAAGGTTTCGCCGTGCTCATTCAACGTTTCGCTGTGCTCTTTCAACATTTTGCCATGCTCTTTCAACATTTCGCCATGCTCTTTCAACATTTCGCCATGCTCTTTCAACGTAAAATCTAAATGATCCAGCTTATTATTCATTTGCTGTAGTAGGGTAAGGATCTGCTTCTCCAATTAAAGCACCTCCGTTTCATTGCCCATATTATATCATGATATATCAGTTTCCGTACTATCTGAAAAAAATTGTCGAAAGTGACAAAAGGTGACATTTTCGTTTAATCGTTAAGACATGATCGGGTTTTTCTACAATGTGACATTTTTTCCTTCCTCCGATTCGGAGAGTCCTTTAAATTTTTCAAACTTTAATCCGGTTACAATAAATCCCGCCCCAGTGAAAAGAGCGCCAATGACCTCAACAACCTTCTGGCTGTCGCCTGATACACTTGCCGCAGCAAACACTAGGGTGCCGATCAATAAAAGATAGCCTGAAAATCTAGGAAATACCTTCCCCCTAATCATTGATACTCCCAACAATATCATTCCTACTACAAACAGGAGCGGTCCGAAGGTATAAATCGGCTGAGTAAAAGCTGTGGTAAAAACTTGGCCAACCTTTTCCCCTGAAGCATGTGCAATTTCCACAAAAACAATGGCTGTTACAATGATGTTTCCTATGTTTCCTAGAAGCATGGCCTAGAGACCCAGCAAGCCGTTTCTTTCCCCTTGAAGAAAATATAGTCCGAAAACAGTAAAGACGAGCAGTAAATGGGCAGCAAAAACAAGAAAAGTACCAAAAATACTATCAGTTGCTATATTCCAAAACGTCACGAAAGAAATAATTGATTACTGTCAACACCACGAGCTACTTACCAAGGATATTACATCTGAGGAGATTGTAACAGACATCGTCAATATTTATGTAGGCTCGCTTGTCGATAGGGTAATATCCATTTCAATGGTTTCTATTAACGTGATTGGGGTTTGATTAGTTGGCATTCCGGACGCCTCTTCCACTGGGGAACCACTGTTTTGATCCCCATCTTGCTGGGTACCGATGTTCGTTTGATATTCCTCATCCAACTGTTCCATCGGATGAAACGCAAGTACCGTTGCAGCTGCCATTAACCTAACTCCCACTAATCTTTTTCGCATCCATACTCCCTCTTTTCTTTCAATCTATCACTCTTCCAATTTTACAAACTGTCCGTATTGCCAGCTCTCTCGTTTCAGGATTGTAAAGGATCAACTTGTGATGATTGATGAATCGTTCCATTAACGAATGAACACTCTCAATCGAATAGCCCAAATCAAATGCCATTTGTTTTTTGGTAATTTTATAGATTCCGATTTGAGTCGTATGTGGATTCGTAAGAAGGTAAAGATAAAAAAATTTATCTTCTGGAGTCATCTCCTCTGAAACAATTGGATTCTTCCAAAAATCAGTACGGACCATTCTAAACTTTGCCATCTGCAACCACTGCCTTCCTTTTTATAAAACCCTACATAGAAGATATAGGGTTTAATGAAGAAAACGGATATGTTCTTTTTCATAAGCATGTGAATATTTAATGAACAAACTAATACCGTGGTCAAATAAAAATGGTTTGGAATCTATCTATCAATTAAATGATCCGTTCTCAATCCCGATTGTTGCTACTTCGTAACAGTTCTACTTAACAATATCGGATAAACGTATAAGAGCTTCATAATAGAATAGAAATAAGCTTTCAATTATACTGATGATTAGGATGCAAAGGATTCTGCCAGAAAGAAGGACTATATATGCTATTTTACGTAATTGCAATCCTCGTAATTGTGATGGACCAGCTTTCTAAATATCTAATTCGGACTTACATTGACATCAATGAAACATTTACATTGTGGGGAATACAACTCACACATATCGAAAATAGCGGGATGGCAGGAGGTTTATTTCAAGGGTATGCGCGGCTCTTCGGTGTTGTGGCTGTGTTGTTCGTGATAGGTGTTTTATATTTTCGCAAAACCGGAGATATAAAAGGTGCTCTCATCGATAGTAGTTTTGGATTCCTAGTCGGTGGAGCAATTGGAAATGGCATTGATCGACTTTTGTTTGGGCAGGTGACAGATTTTATCATTCGCTCTGGTGGAATTCTTAACTTGGCCGACCATGCTATCGAGATCGGGGGGTTACTGCTTATTATTTATGGAGTTGTTAGCTGGTTGAAAAATAAGCACTAGATTCTCTAGAAATGCATATGTAAAAATGCTCTTTTACTGTCTTTGCTAAAGTCAAGGGTGGATTATTTTTTTGGGTTAAATGAAAGAAAGGCTACGATCAAGCTTGCAAATGCAAACGTAATCATGAAGGTTTCATAGTGAATAAAAAAGTGAAAGGCACTTTTTTATTCTGTAATTGTACCCATTGAAAAAGAATTCATTGTACAATACCTTTAATGAAGTGGAGGTAGTAAAATGAAAAAAGTGATTATTTATTCGCAAGAAACGTGCCCGCCTTGCCATGCGGAAAAACTATGGTTAAAAGAAAATAGGATTGAGTTTGAAGAAAGAGACATTCGTAAAAACGATCAATATATACAAGAACTTATTCAACTCGGTGCTACAGCAACACCCGTAACCATTATCGAAGAGAAGGATAGTGAAGAAGTTATTCTAGGATTTGATCAAGAAAAATTTGCTGAATTATTTGGGATATAATATAAGTATGTCAAAAAGTTTAAAGTTTGAGATCAAGCTTTCATTATAAATAGCATTGGCGAACAGTAACTGTTACGGTTCGCCAGAAATGTTTGTTAAGTTTGTCCCCCAAAAATGACATTATTTTACAGCCCGAAATGTTGTTTTGCCAGCTCTTTTAATTTCAAGTGATCAATGGCCTCTTTGGATAGAATCCCGTCAGCCCAATGTGTAAATGTGGTATCTGTTAAGGTGATATTTCCGTTATGGGTAAGTCGAGTTATTAATGGATGTTTGTTAAATGAAGATTCCGGGTGTTCGGTAATTATTCTTTGGATTTCATTCAAATCCGCTAAATCTTCAATAGGTTTCTTGGAATTAAATGCATAGCCAATTTTCCAATCTGTATCTTTATGCTTTAATTTCATTTCTAAACAATAGTCCCCATATTGATGATTTACTTTTTTAATTCGAAACTCCCCATTATACGAAGAAATGGTCTCACCGGATATTGGAACGGGTTTTAACGGTAAATTCCCACCAAAACCCGTGTCAACTAAATAGGTTTGTCCCTCGTGGTTTATAAGAACCGTGACATGCGTCCTTCCAAGTTGATGATACTCTTCGGCAGCATGATTATAAACAACACCGTCTGTTAAGACTGCATTAAACCCATTTTCTAATAGGTAGAAATAGAAAAGTGGATTTAATTCGAAACAAAGGCCGCCTTCATTTCTTTCCACTATTTTGTTCATTAAGTTTCCCTTTGTAATCTTATGAGTTTTGTTTTCAATGATAGATAAATTTTCAAACGGTATGTTTTGTGCTGTTTTTTCAAGAACCTCAGCTAAATTTTCAAAGGTAATTGTTTCGTTATTCTTAATGCCTATTCTTTTATGAAATAAAGACGTCAGTTTTTGCATTTCTACCCTCCAAGCCCTTTTATTGCTTAATTTTCTGAAATTCCCTTTAAGCAAATATAATAATTAATTAACGTCGAAACCTATGAAAAATTCCTAGAAATTTATGGTAGGCAAATGAGTAAAAGCCTGGATAATGAATTTTATCATTAGTACAAGATTCAGGACGGAGTAGAGTCTGCCATAAATAAAAAAGGTAAAAAAAAATAACTACAAATTGTTTTACAATTTGAGTCATTTTTTTATTTTTTTAGGCCATTATCTTTCCTTTTTATAAAAACGCTCCCCTGTTAGGGGGTTATAGTACACTCTTGTTTTCTCATTGGTCACTGGGTCAATGTTTATTTCATCTGTTTTTTCAAATCCGGCGGGCACTTTTTCACCCTGTCGACCTTTGAAACGTTTGTCATAAATAAGCACACCTAATAAAATAAAAACAATAACAGCGATGATTTGCAAACCGTAATAGGTGATAATTATCCAAAGTCCGTTCATTACATTTTCTCGACTACGACTGCCGTTCCATATGCAAAGATTTCACTCATATTTTTTCCAGCTTCCCCTGAGTCGAAACGAGTCATAACTACTGCATTGGCACCCATCGCATTTGCATTCTTGATCATCCGGTCCATGGCTTCTTTCCTCGAATCCTCTAGCATCACGGTATATTGTTTAATTTCCCCGCCTACCAAACCTTTTAAGCTCGCCATAATATCTGCACCCAAGCCGCGGCTTCTAACAATTAAACCAAAAACAGGTCCTTTTACTTCGACCACCCTGTAGCCTTGGATATTTTCTGTTGTAACAACTAGCATACAAACACCCCCATCAAACATTCGTAAAATATAATAGCCTTTACTTCGTAAATGCGCACCCATTATTCCTTATTATACCATTTAAAAAGTGTTAGGCACCATTCAATTATATTTTCCCATTACTTGATCCGGATCGACTAAATTGGCAAACGTCCAACCTGTCAAGAACCGTTCCCATGAGCTTCCATGCCCATATGGCTAACTATTTAGTAACGCTAACTTGTTCAAAAGGCCATGAAGGCAATTGTTTACGAAGAGTCTTATCTTCCCTGTAACCTAAAGCGTACTCACCTTGCATAATCGTATGGATTTCCCTAGTACCTTCATAGATCACTGGAGCTTTGGAATTCCGCAAAAAGCGCTCTACTGGATATTCATCGGAATAACCATAAGCCCCATGGATTTGAACGGCATCATTTGCAGCATCAAAAGCAGCATTACATGAAATCCACTTAGCAAGAGACGTCTCCTTTGTATTTCGTTTACCCTCATTCTTTAACCACCCAGCTTTAAAAACCAGCAGTCTGGAAATCTCAAGATTTGCGCTCATCTTTGCAATCATTTGCTGTACAAGCTGGTGCTTTCCAATCTCTTTTCCAAATGCTTTCCGTTCATGGCAATACTTAAGGCTAGCTTCAAGACTTGCTTCTATTAAACCTACTGCTCCTGCAGCCACTGTAAATCGGCCGTTATCTAGTGCAGACATGGCAATTTTAAACCCTTCCCCTTCTTCACCTAATCTGTTCACAACAGGAACTTTTACATCTGTTAAAAATACTTCTCCAGTATTTCCAGCACGAATACCCAACTTACCCCTGATCGCCTTCGTTTCTACCCCTTCAAAACTACGTTCTACAATAAATGCAGTCATTCCTTTATGCCCTAAATCATGATCTGTCTTGGCAAAAATCAAGAAATGATCGGCAACATCACAAAGAGAAATCCAAGTTTTAGACCCATTCAAAATATAGTAATCACCATGCCTAGTAGCTGTTGTATTCATCGCTGCAACGTCAGATCCTGCATTCGGTTCTGTCAATCCGAAAGCACCAATTTTACGACCTTGTGCTTGGGGGACTAAATACTTTTGTTTTTGTCCCTCTGCTCCCCATTGCATGAGCGTCATGCAATTTAGTCCCGTATGAACAGAAACGGCTGTACGATAGGCAGTATCTCCTCGTTCCAATTCCTCACATACAATCGCCAGTGTATTATAATCCATGCCAGCTCCGCCATACTCTTCAGGGATACAGACACCCATTACTTGCAAATCCGCCAATTTTTTCAAAATAGACGGTTCAAAATGACCTTGGCGATCCCACTCCTGAATATTTGGAATGATTTCCTTATCAACAAATTTTCTAACCATTTCCTTTATACTTTGCTGCTCATTTGTTAATTCAAAGTTCATCATATATATTTCCTCCCTAAATAATTTTATTTTGTTTTAATCTCGATATTTCTTCTGAATTGTATCCAATGCTCTCTAATAGTGATTTAGTGTGTTCGCCAACCAATGGAGGATGACGCCTCATAGTTACCGGTGTTGCCGATAACTTCAACGGTGAGCCAGTTAATTGAAGATGATCAATTAATGGATGTTCCATTTCGACAATCATCTCTCTAGCCTTTATCTGTGGATCTTCAAACATTTCAGCTATGGTGTTGATTGGGCTATTTGGAACCCCAGCTGCATCTAATCGTTCTTTCCACTCTTTTTTCGGCTTTTTTGAAAGCAGTTCTTCACAAATGGCAATCAGTTTATCGTTATTCTTTAATCGTTGTTCATTATGAATAAATTCTTCCATTTCCGCTAATTCAGGTCTACCAAGGACAGCAGCAAATCGCTTAAACTGCTCATCGTTTCCTACAGCAATGACAAGATCACCGTCCTTTGTCTTAAACACTTGATAGGGTGAAATATTTGGATGCCGATTGCCCAGTCGTTTTGGAATCACTCCGCTGCATAAATAATTACTTGCCACATTAATTAATGAAGAAATCTGGCAATCCATCAGTGAAATATCAATTTCCTGCCCTTCCCCGGTCTGGTTCCGATGCTGTAAAGCCCCTAATATCCCGATGCAGGTATATAGTCCTGTTAACACATCAGCGATCGCCACACCAACTTTTACCGGACTCCCTTCAGGTTCGCCAGTGATGCTCATCAGCCCACTCATTGCTTGAATGATATAATCATAGCCTGGCAAATCCTTATAGGGACCCGTTGACCCAAAACCTGTAATGGAAGCCAAAATCAGTCCAGGGTTTATTGCTTTTAACTGCGAATAGCCTAATCCCATTTTTTCAAGTGTTCCAGATTTAAAGTTTTGAATCACGACATCGCTAGTAAAAGCCAGTTTGGAAAAGATCTTTTTCCCTTCTACTGATTTAAGATTAAGTGTCATACTTTGTTTATTCCGATTGGCACATAAATAATACGCACTTTCTCCATTGACAAAAGGCGGCCCCCAGCCCCTCGTTTCGTCACCTGATGCATAGTGTTCAATTTTGATCACTTCTGCTCCCAGGTCACCGAGAATCATAGAACAAAATGGTCCTGCCAGTACCCGAGAAACATCCAAAATTCGGATTCCATCAAGTGCCCCTTTCACAAAATCACCTCTTTCCGACTACTTATAAAACAAAAAGGAGCCAGTAAAACAAACAATGAAAAATTCCATTGATTGCTTTACTGACTCCTACTCATAGCTCGTCTTCCGGCGAAGGAAGATCAAGTGAATATAGTCAATTTAATATCATCATTTTTATTACGATCCATCTGGTCATGCAGCAAGGTTTTTGCTGTCACCCAGTTGTCATTCTAACTATATACCAATAATTTGAATTTTTCAACAATTACTTTTCTGTAGATTTTATTTGCTGATAATGGAGATCTAGATCTTTTAACGCCGCCACCAATGCATTGGCAGCCTTACCTCGATAATACATTTGAAGTGCAGCAATTGCGTCATCGATTCCGTCGTTTAAACTCATCCCCCTTAACACTTGGCCAACAAATCGACGGGCATGTTCAGTAGCCAATGTACAGGAGGCCTCGAGAATGACTCCATATTTTCTATCGATTTCTGCTGTAATCGTCAATGTTTCAAATACACTTTTCGCTGCCATCCCTTGGGGTAACTTTGCATGCCCGGCTATAAACAGAGTCTTTCCATTCATCATTTAAATCCACCTCGCTTTTAAAAAAATGATTTACATTTATTACATGATCTACATTGACTCTATTAATTTGGTTTCTGAAGGAATACGCCTAACTACCAATTTTCCAAAGATGATTTATGGTGGAAAACTTTAAGTCTTTTTAATGTATTCTCCAATTAATTCAATAATCCTGTTGTGTTCTTTCAAGAAAGATAAAAGAGTCAGAACAATTTGTATCTTTTTTCATGTAGAACCGTGTCAAGAAATAAATCCACCTTTTAAAATAAAGTGCCAGGCACCGGTTCAAATGGTGTCTGGCACTTTATTATTTCATGTCGTATCAAAATGGACGGATGCAGCTCTATTTAATAATAATTCCGATGGGGCACTCGCATATAAATACAACCTATGCATCGGTCTGGTCATGGCTACATACAATAATTTGATGTCTAACTCTTCTTCTCTGTACGATTCTTCCATGGTAAGAATCAGTACGGCATCAAATTCCAATCCTTTTGAAAGGTAGGAAGGTAAGATCACAACGCATCCCTTTTTCATATCTTCTTTTTCTTCTAATAGCTGAATTGGAAGATTGCTATTCTCCAGCATTTTATGTATTCGTAAGCACTCTTTGTCTGTCCTTCCAATAATCGCCATCGAGTTAAGTTCTTCCTCTTTGAGTAAATCAATATCATGTTCAAGTATCTTTTTTACCTGTTCCAAATTGCCAGGGTCAATTTTCGTAAAACATGGTTTGTCCCCATGTCGAATGACTGGTTCTACTTTTGGTAAGTCTTTATCCATGATAGAAAGAATGTCATTGGCTAAATGCATAATTTCGACTGTCGTTCGATAACTCTTTTGTAAAGCTTGATAATTAGCATTTGGGAAAATGTCGTTTACTAATGGTTCCCAGCTGTTTAACCCTCGATAGGAATGAATCCCTTGGGCTAAATCTCCCACGATCGTAAACAATTCTGTTTCAAAACCTTCTTTTAGTGCGGCAAATTGGAAATAGCTATAGTCCTGTGCCTCATCAATGAAAACACTTTTCATTTTATATGGTTCTTCAATACCTTCTAATTTTGATTTCATGTAAAATATTGGAGCTAAATCCTCAAGCTCTAGCGCCTTTTTAGCAAAAATCCTTTGACAATAGTTACTTAACCTCTTGCATTCTAACTCGGAAAGCGTACGAGAATATTTTTGTAACAGTTCAGGGGATGTCATCAATTCCTTATATAAGGTAAAAATATCTTTTTTAACAAAAGGTGCCATATAATTTTTTATCGCTACCTTCGATTCTTGTTCCACCATACTTATTCTTTTTTCTTTCGAATCCATGAAGCTGACTACTTTTTCCGTTCTTTTTTCTGAATCCAGCCTGCTGCTAAAAAGGGCCTTTTCTAATGCATCGTCATATTTGCTATTAATTTTTGAAAGAATCATCGATTTTTTTATTCTTAGATCATTTGCTAATAGATTTTTAATTTTATCCAATCTCTTATAGATAGGTAAGTATTGAAATTCATTGATAAATAGTTTTTTGAGTTTCCCCCCTCTCATTAGTCGTGATTTTTCAATCATAAAATCCTCGGAAGGTGCCAAATTAAACTCAATTTCTTTTAAATAGTGGTCAATTAACTCCTTAAAATCCAGCGATCCTTTATAACTAGACACCCATTGAATCCTTTTTGATTTTTCGTTTCCGTTAATGAGCGCCATTAATTTTGAATTTGGAGATATTAATGTTAATTTCTTTCCTAAACAATTTCTCATAAACTCTATATAGGTGGTTTGTTTAATTTTGTTTACCCCTAGATCAGGCAGAACGGCGGAAATATAATCGATAAACAATCTATTTGGTGCAAGAATCATTAATTTTTCTGGAGGAAATCGATATCCAGAAGAGTAGAGAAAGTAGGAAATTCGATGGAGAGCAATGGTTGTTTTTCCACTTCCAGCCGCTCCTTGAACGATAATGGGGTGTTTAAGTGAAGCTCGAATTACTTCATTTTGCTCATTTTGGATGGTAGCGACAATTTCTGTTAATCGATTATCCGCTTTTCCTGATAAGGATTTCTGCAATAGTTCATCATGTGTGGTTAAATCGATATCCCTAATCTCTTTTAATAGTCCATTTTCGATTTCATACTGCCGCTTTAAAGATAAATACCCACTTTGCGTTTCTCCATAGGCGTCATACGTAACATTTCCTAACCGGCCATCATAGTAAACATTTGCAATCGGTGATCGCCAATCGACAATAATCGGAATCTGATTCACACGGTCAAACAGTGAGGCTTTCCCAATATATAAAATCTCTTCTTTGGTGTCACCACTGCTTGTAAAATTGATTCTCGAGAAATACGGTTTCCCGATGACGCTTGCTAACCGTTCCAATTCACTTTCGGCCAATTCTAAATATTGAGCATTCGTTAAAAGGTTCATGTAGCTTAAACTACTGTCTGACGTATCCAGTTCAGCAAAGGCTTCTTTCAAATTCTCGACAAACTGTTCTTTATTTCCCTTCGCTATTTTCAGAACGCTTTTAATATATTCCTTAGTAAACTCTAGGCGCTCAACTTCTGTTTGATAATCTTTATGATTACGAACTGATATTTGTTTTTTCGAGCTCATTTTCTTATCCGTCACCTCTCAATATGAGTTTTACAACGGGAACTGGCACAAAAAGAAACATCTACAATTTTTTTGTAGATGCTTTTCTTTACAATGGAGCTATATTTTACCATTTAACAAGTGTTAAATCAACATACTTTTATTTAGTTGTTTTACCCTTTGTAATAGAGTAAAGCTATTAAGAAAATAATCAATCCTATTAAGAAAATAGGACCAAGACCTGTACTGTATACAAAGTAAATTCTAATATGAAGAATCGCATGAATAATAAGAATGACCAGTAAGCAAAAAAGCAACAAAATAGTTAACTGTACATTTTTATTTCGATTTCGATTCAAAGAATTGGCTCCCTTCTAGAAGCTCTATAGGGACACTTAATGGACTAACCTACTCTTGTTTTTTTATATAAATATTTTACGGTTGCTTGAATTATTCCTTCCTCTAAAAAAAACCGACCTCTGATTCATTCAGAAAGGTCGGTTTTTTAAGGAATTTATTTTATTTTGTTTGAGAAATTTGGTTAACTATTTGGGTTAATGCCTCGTTAATTGGCGTAATTGGACGACCGAGAACCTTTTCAAAATCATTACTTTCAACTGCTAATGAACCATTTCGAATACTCTCTTGAATTCCAACAACAATCGGAATGACAAAATCCGGTAAACCTAGACCTTTCATGATTTCTGCATAAGTCTCATCAGTGACTTGTTGTACAGGTATTTCTTTACCCAATACAACTCCAAGAGCAGATGCTAATTCTTCTTGAGTTAATAGAGGAGCAGAAAGTTCATAAACTTTATTTTCGTGACCGTTTCCGACAAGCACGGCTGCTGCTGCATCTGCATAATCTTGTTGTAGTGCCCAGCCTACTTTGCCTGTTCCAGCTGAAGTTACCCATGGAGCACCTGCCATCGCCCCTTGAATGCTGCCAATTTCGTTTTCCAAATACCAATTGTTACGCAAGAAAGTATATGGTATCCCTGTTTTAATAATTGCTGCTTCTGTCGCAACATGAGGCGGTGCCATTATATTTGTGCTTTCTGTTGCATTAGCCAAACTTGTATAAGCGATATATTTCACTCCAGCCCGTTCAGCTGCTGCGACTGCATCTGTATGCTGACGAATTCTTGTTTCATTGTCACCATCCGCAGAAATAATTAATAAACGATCAATCCCTGCAAAAGCAGTATCTAATGTTTCCGGAAGGTCAAAATCTCCTTGGCGAACTTCTACTCCACGAGCTCGTAATCCTTCTGCTTTCTCTGGATCGCGTACACTGACAGCCAATTGATTTGCTGGTATAGTTTTTAATAAGGTATCCACTACTTTTGATCCTAATTTTCCTGTTGCACCTGTAACTAATATTTTCATTTGATATTCCTCCAATTGTTTTATTGTTAAAATTATTTTTATTATTGCCTCTAACTTGTAATCGATTTGATTACTTGTAATCATTTTAATAACATGTTGATCTTTTGTCAACGTAAAAAACCATTTATATATTTTCCTCGTAATTTTGGTATAATACACTTGTAATCAAATTGATTACATTATAATAATATGGAGATATTAAAGTGTATAGACAATAGAGAAGGTGAGCAAAGATGTCGGTTAGCAGCCGTTTTGCAGTTGGAATTCATATATTAACACTTCTTGAGGTTAATAAAGGCGGGGTAAACTCATCAGAGTTTATTGCGGGAAGTGTCAATACAAATCCAGCCGTGATAAGAAAAATAATGGGCATGTTAAAAAAAGCAGGATTAGTAAATGTACGACCTGGTATTGCTGGGGCTGAACTAGCAAAGGATCTATCTACTATTACCTTGTTGGATGTTTATAAAGCAGTTAATGTTGTCCAGGAGAAAGAATTGTTTAGCATACATGAAAATCCCAATCCTAATTGTCCCGTAGGAAGAAATATTCAAAATACAATTGGTCCACTGTTTTCAATTGCCGAGACGGCATTGGAGAAAGCTCTCGGAAATGTAACCATTGAGGATGTAGTCAGGGATATTACTAAAAAAGAGAAATTTAATAGAATGTAAAAATACAATAGAGAAAGCCGAGGATACCGTACTCCTCGGCTCTCAATTTGCATAAAACTGATTTTTAACTAGAGGTAATAGTTTTCAGATTTAACCTAGATGAAAACCCTTAGTGGTAAGGTAGTATGACCGGCAAGATGCTCTTACTTTTTATAGCTGAGCCCAAAGCCGAAGGTGTAGTCGTCACCCGCTGCATTTGTGTAAGTATAGTCAAACTTTTCGGCATAGCCTGGGACATCAGACGCGTTCATTTCTACAGCCTCTTGATTGGCTGGGATCGTGATAGGCAGCTTACCTGTTGGGTTAAAGCGTCCGCGAAGGACATCGAGTAGTGCTTCGGCCTTGACGCTGTAGGTAGCCACGACTGACGCAGCGGCAGGCTCTACCTCATCGATAACCCATGGATTGGTCATGTTAATCACCAGGGTAGTTGGGACTTTTTCTTCGATTTGTTTAACTTTTGCAACGTCAATTCCGGTGTTCGTGCCTAATTTAATGTCTACAGTAGAGTTGTCAGGCAACTCGTATGGACTTGGACGCAGCCAAACTACAGCGGCACTCGCTTCACTTAGCTCGTTTACGATGGTTACTGATGGGTCTTCCTTCGCAATCATCTTCTTCAATGCGTCTGTGCGACTGGCACTGTTGGAACCGCTAAACACTTCTACGTATAGCTTTGTATCTGCGATTTTTTCATCAGTCAGCGGCAGCATTCCTTGATTGTTGCGTAGAAGCGTTACGGACTTAAGATGCGCTTCGTCTGCTCTGGCCTGTGATTTTTCTGAGCTGGCAATGGCCTGAGCTTCTGTCGGATCCGTATATGGGTCCTCGAAAAGTCCGAGGTTGAATATTTCAGTAAGCAGCTGGGACACGGAAGGATCAAGGTCTTTCTCTTTAATTAAGCCTTTATTTACAGCAGAGATAAGGCCGCTTGGGTCGTTGTTGTCAGAGAAAATGTTAGTTCCTGCATCGATTGCCTTGGCAAACTTCTGCTCGATTGTTAGGTCATGCTCACCCCAGTCGCGGTTGGTCAGCACGCCGCTGTCGCTGTTGACGTATCCTTTAAAGCCCATCCGGTCACGGAGCAGGTCAGTGAGGAGGGTCTTGTTGTAAGCACCGGCTACCTCTTCGAACTGCTGTGTCTCCGATTGCCAAAGCTCACGTGGAAGCTGTGCAGCGCTGCCCTCATTTTTAGGGACATTGTAGTAGGACATGACCGAGCTCACTCCAGCATCAATGGCAGCTTGAAACGGCGGCAGCTGGTATTTGTAAAGGCTGCCAGGCGTTGGATAGGTCGCAAACTGACCGGCCTCATTGTGCGGATCGAGGCCTCGGACGACCGCTCCGTCACCAGGGAAATGCTTAACGGTCTGGGCGACAGACTTGCTGCTAAGCTCCTCACCTTGGAAACCAAGGACGAGTTCTTTGGCAATTTTTGCATTCAACGTTGGGTCTTCCCCGAAGGTACCGGAGATTCGGCGCCAGCGCGGTTCAGTTGCGGTTTCAATCTGGTAGCCGTAGTCCTTCTGGATGCCGGCTGCGCGCCACTCGTCGCGGGCAATCTCGGCGAAGTCGCGAATGAGGCTGAGGTTACGCGTTGCCGCAAGACCCAGGGTTCCAGGCCAGGTGGAGAATTGACCGGAAGCCTCGCTGATGCCGAACTCGTTCTGTTCATTTATGTTATTCCTCGGGTTAGAGGTGAAAACGATCGGGATACCCAGCGGTGAGGCCTCGGCAATCTCCTGATATTGGTTTGCTCGCTCAGCTAGTGCTTTAGCTGAAGGATTATCTCGGATGATAAGGTAGCGAATGTGGCGGTTATTGATGTAATCGTTGATGGCAGTAGTGCTAAGTGATGTGATTTGCATGATGCCTGCTTTCTCCTCCATGCTCATTCGCGGCAGGAGATCGGCTACACGCTTTTCGGTGGACAAGCGCCAGTCTTCGTAAGGATCAAGCTTGCCATTAGCATTGAGATCTTTGAATAGACGTTGACCAATCTTAATAGTGGGCTTAACATGAGCTTCAACCGATGGCGCCTTTTTCCCACCAGCATTTGAGTGGTCCGGTGGTGAGGCAAATGCCCCGCCGGCAAGTGTGGCAGCAGCCACACTTGTGATAAGAGAAGACATAACCATTTTTCTTAACCGTTTCGATTTTTTTGCCAATTTTGCTACCCCCTTGAAATTTGTTGAAAGTGAATCATAAAAGTGTTTGCAAAAAAATATTTATATTTCCCTCCCTTGCGCCCAAAAACTTGACGTTCATTATTTGTAACCGGATACAAAATGGAACAATTAAATTATACGAAAATTAAGACAATTAACCGTTGTATTAATTTTAGGTTTTTTTGTGATATTTTTATTTTTTATCTTCATAGTTAAATTCCGGTGGCACACCCCGCATTTTCTTGTTTCACTCTCTTTGTTCCACATGACCACTTATTAATGGATTAGTAGGAGATTAAATTATTTAGGATAAGATAGTCATCCTTTTTTTTAAAAAGTAAAATGAATGAGTTTTATTAAAATTAGCACCATCCCAGTGTTGGATGGTGCTAATTACGAGCTATGTGAAACGGTTTATAACGACCTTCTATGCTTATAAAACACTGTAACGGGCTTTATGAAATGGTTTTCTTCCCAATGTTCACTTGCATCATTGCTAAAAAACCTAGTAAGCCATTTCTTTTCCTCATCCGATAAGGAATAAAAAGGACTTGGTCAGGAACAAGAAATTATTACTATTTCGTGATCATCAAAAAAAGTGTCAGGCACCATCCAATTATCTGGTTGGTGCCTGACACTCATTTATTCGTTACCTGGTATTCATTTTAAACAATTTATTCAGAAAGTCTAGTCTCTGCTTCGCATTCTCTTTGATTATGATATCTACACCCGTATCAACGACTTTTTCAACATTTTCTCCTCTTGTTACTTTCAATGCTGTTTCAACGCTTAAATATCCCATATCATAAGGATTTTGTGCTACTGTACTAGATATCGTTCCATCCTTGATTAACTTCAGCATATCAGGAATTCCGTCTGCTCCGATGACTGGTATCGTAACACCTTGTTCCTCCAATACCTTAATTACAAGTAAAGCAGAAATGTCATTTGTGGCAAAGACTCCCTTAATATCCGGATGATCACGCAATATCTTTGTCATTTCTTTTTTTACTGTTTTGGGATCATCCGATATCCCTACTTTTTCAGCCGCCAAGATGATCCCCGCATCTTTTAAAGCCATTTTAGCGCCATTCATCCGTTCTCTAAATACTGAAATGGAAAAATCGCCACCGATAATGGCCACTTTATTTCCAGGTTGAAGCTGCGAGGCTAAAAGTGAGCCTGCTTTTTTTCCTAAATCCACGTTATCGGTACCGATATAAGAAGTTTTATTTTCCAATGGAAAATCATTATCTACTAGTAATACAGGAGTTTTTTTGATATCAGTAAACTTTTCCAGTAAAGGAAGAACCGTTGAATCCGTCGGTGCGACAATTAATACATCTGGATTTTCTTGATAGGTCTTCTCTAATAATCTACGTTGTTCTTCAGCAGATTCATTACGTGGTGCGATAACTTTCCCATCGATGCCAAAATCTCTGAACCCTTTTTCAGCGCCTGCTTTAATAATTTTCCAATATTGTATGTCTAAACTTTTTAAAACAATGACCACTTTCGGTCTTTCATCTACAAATGAATTAGAAATAAAAATTAAAATGATGACAGAAATAACCGCTCCTACAAAATAAACTATTTTTCTATTTTTTAACAATACATCCTCCCCTCTCTCTTATTTTAAGAATAGTAACAATCAGTTATTAAGAATGGGATTTAATTGAAAGCGAACCGAGAAAATGGTCCCCTCATCCCCCGTTGTTATATCAATTTCAGCGTGGTGTCGTTTTGCTACACTGTAGCAAATAGCCAAACCTAATCCTGTTCCCGTTTCCTTCGTTGTAAAGAAAGGTGTTCCTAATTTTTGTAGAACGTCCGGGCTGATGCCGTGACCCTGATCTTTTATTTCTAAAATGACGGCTTGGTTTTTTGTATATGTTTTTATCGTAAGTTTTCCATTCGACGACATGGCATCGAGTCCATTAAGGGCGATATTTAAGATTAGCTGACGGATTTCTTTTTGATCGATATAAATATCCGGACACTTATTTAAATCAAGCTTAACTTGTTTATTTGACCGAAAAGCCTCCGCTTGAATTAGTGGAGATAATGCTTCTAGTATCGTATTTAAGTTTTGCTTTTTCTTCACACTGACCTTGTTTTTGGCTAAATTAAGAAATTCAGTAATAATCGCGTTCGCCCTACGTAATTCATCTAACATCAAATCAATAATCTCTGCTGATAAATTAGCGCTGTTATTCCTTGATAATTGTAAAAACCCTTGAACAGTTGTCATCGGATTTCTAATTTCATGGGCAATTCCTGCTGCCATCTCACCGATTAAATTCAACCGATCTAATCGTGACATCTCCTTCTCCAGGTGAACGGTATCGGTAATATCTGTTAAAACAATTAGCGTACATGGTTCTGGATCGATATCAATCATTTCAGTCGATAATAATCCGTCGCGAATATCTCCGTTTTTCGTTTTATAGCTAATTTTCTTATTACGAATTTTCCGATCAAGATTAATAGATTTACCCGTTGATTCATCTACAAAATTATTCAAATTTATTTTTTGTTTTTCCAACTCATCGTGGCTATAACCTGTAAATTTTATCCAACTAGTATTTACTTCAATAAAGGTTAAATTCTTCTGCGAAAAAATCGCCATTAAACAGGGACTAGATTCAAAAATTTTTCGAAATCTTTCTTGGGAACGGTAGAGATGGTTGGCGATTCTTTCTCGTTCCTCTATCTCTTTTTGTAGTTTTTCGTTAGCCCTTATCAGTTCGAGCGTTCGTTCTGCTACTATTTGCTCCATATTATTGAATTGGAGTTTTTTAATTTCCTCTATCTGCTTTCTTTCTGTGACATCACGAATCGTACAAACAAAAAGCTGTTGATTTTCAACTGTGGTTTCACCAATTAGAATGTCCGCATGAAAGTGACTTTCATCTTTCCGAATAGCCACCGATTCTATTACCTTTCCAACAGATTGTTTTATCGAGGAAAAGAAAGCAACCGAAGAATCCTGGACATTTTCTCCCATCGATTTTAGAAAAAGCATCACCACATGTTTACCGATTAATTCCTCAGCCTTGTAACCAAACATCTTTTTAATTGCAGGATTCACCGATAAAATAGAACCTTGATCGTCAAACGTAAGGATCGTGTCGACGATTGTTTCACCAATAACTTTGGATAATGCCTCTGTCCGCCGTAAATTTAACGTTGTTTTATCTAACTTTTTATTCACTTTAAGCAGTTCAACTTTACGTTCTCGATCTGTTTGAATGATATTTTCTTTATGGTTTTGGTGAATTTTAACAAATTGTTCGATTTTCTGCTTCAATGTTTTTGGATCAAAAGGTTTAAAAATATAATCAATGGCCCCTACTGCATACCCTTGATGCACATGTTCCATATCTTGACTAATGGCTGTGATAAAAATGATCGGGATGTGTCTTGTTTTTTCTCTAGCTTTAATCAGCTTTGCCGTTTCAAATCCATTTAGCCCAGGCATCTGTACGTCCAGTAAAATAACAGCAAAATCTTGTTTTAGCATACATTTTAACGCTTCTTTACCTGAATTTGCGCTGACCAAGTGATAATTGGGAGAATTAAGTACAGCTTTCAATGCTAATAGATTTTCGGGATGATCATCCACCATTAAAATATTTACCTTGTTTGAATGGGGACTATTTAACTTTTCGATAGAGTTTTTCTGATGCGTCAAATTCTCCGTAACAGTGTTCATAACTAGTAAACTTTATCCCCTCTCTTTTACCCAACCCAAGAAAACCTGATGGGCTTAGGCTATTATATAATAACGTATGGACGTGATTTTGAAGAACCTTATTAAAATAGATAAAGACATTTCGACATATAATAATATCAAACTCGTTAAATGATTGATCGGTTACTAAATTATGTTGGGCAAACACGATATTTTTTTGCAAAAAGGGATGGAAAAAAACCTTATCATCGACTGCCTTATAATATTCTGAAAAGGCCCTTTTCCCGTCTGCCTCGATATAGTTTTTGGTGTAGAGCTGCATCCTATCTAATGGAAAGCAACCTTGCTTCGCCTTTTCTAGAACACTTTTGTTTATATCGGTGGCAAACATTCTTGTTTTTTCGTAAATCCCTTCTTCATGCAACAGAATAGACATGGAATAGACCTCTTCTCCTGAAGCACAGCCAACATGCCAAATTCGAATTTCAGGATAATCTTTTACTAAAGGGATGATCTTTGTTCGGAATGACTTAAAAAAAGAAGGATCCCGGAACATCTCTGTCACATTAATTGAGAAATCAGAAAGCAACTCACCCATGACTTCTGAATCGCGGAGTACCTTTTCCTGAAGAGCCGAGATACTTGTAAGATTGTCCTTACCAACACGGTGGCTAATTCTCCTTTGGATGAAAGGATAAGCATAGTTTCGAAAATCATAACCATAATAACGAAAAACAGCCTCAAGTAGTAATTCTATTTCAATTCTTTCTATCTCATCTGACTGTAGAATATTATGTTTTTTTGTCAAATTTTCTAGCCCTCCTTACTATACAGCCATACTTGCATTAAGGAAAATAACTGTTCTAAGTTAATCGGCTTACTTATATAATCCGTTGCTCCAGCCTCTAAACATTCTTCTCTACTGCGTTTCATTGCCTTGGCTGTAAGGGCGATGATTGGTACGGCTTGAAATTCTGCTATTTGGCGAATTTGTCGCATGGCTTCAAACCCATCCATCTCAGGCATCATAATGTCCATTAAAATGAGGTCTGTATCTGGGTTGTCCTTTAATACCTCAATCCCTTCACGACCATTTTCTGCTACTATAATATCCATTTCATATTTTTCAAGAGCAATTGTTAAGGCATAAACATTCCGTATATCATCATCTACAATGAGTATTTTCTTGTTTTTCAAAGAAGAAATCCCATATTGATTTATTCGATCTTCTACATCTTTAAGTGGATCATCCTCATAAAGACTTATGGCCACTTCGTCCAAAGCGGTATTTCCCACTATTTTGTTGATCGTTTGATAGTATGGCAAATATAAAGTGAAGATGCTACCTTTCCCTTTCATACTCGTTACCTCAATAAATCCACCTAATAATTGTGCCATTTCTCGACTAATGGAAAGTCCTAATCCAGTGCCGCCATATTGACGACTTGTCGTTCCATCTGCTTGTTTAAAGGCATCAAATATCGTATCTTGTTTGTCTTTATCAATGCCAATTCCCGTATCGATAACGGAGAAAGCAAGCATCGATTTCGCTTGAACTCCCTCAGATAGATTCCTGCTGACGTCTTTAACTTCCTTCCGGACAACTAATGACACACTGCCAGTCTCAGTAAACTTAAAAGCATTGGATAGGAGATTTTTTAAAATTTGCTGTAAACGTTGTTCATCCATATTGAAGGTCCCTGATAAACTTGCATCCATTTTTATAGTAAACTCTACATTTTTTTGAATCGCAATTGGAGAAAATTGACGTTCGATAAAATCTTGCACATCCTGTAGATCTACCTCTGTAGGGTTTACATCTAATTTACCTGACTCCACTTTCGCTAAGTCTAAAACATCGTTTATTAAATGAAGTAAATCATTCCCCGATGAGTAAATCGTCCGAATATACTCCTCCTGTTCAGCGGTAAGATTTCCATCCGCGTTTTCAGCGAGTATTTGCGCTAAAATTAGTAAACTATTTAGTGGTGTTCTTAACTCGTGGGACATATTCGCTAGAAACTCCGATTTATATTGAGAGCTAAGCTCCAGTTGTTGAGCCTTCTCTTCAAGCGCCTCCCTAACCTTTTCGATTTCCTCTTTCTTTTGTTCAGAGGCTATATACTGCTCCTCAAGTTTTTCATTCGTCGTCCTTAACTCCTCTTGTTGTAACTGCAGTTCTTCTGATTGAGCTTGAAGTTCTTCTGTCATGGCTTGTGATTCTTGCAATAATCTTTCTGCTTTCATATGGCTAACAATACTGTTTATTTTGATACCAATATTGTTAGTTACTGCTTCCAATAGCTTAACCTGAAGCGGACTAAAGGACTCAAATGATGCAATTTCAATGACAGCTTGTACATCATTTTCAAATTGAATCGGTAAAATAATAATATTTTTCGGTGAACCTACTCCTAGTCCTGATTTAATTTTTACGTAGTGATCTGGGACATTGGTTAGTAAGATGGATCGTTTTTCAAGTGCGCATTGTCCGATCAGACCTTCTCCAAAACGAAAACGCATATAATCTTTATTATCATTCAAAGAGGCATAGGCAGAAATCTTTTTTAGATACTTCTCTCGCTCTTCCACTTCCTTAACATAAAAAACTCCGTAACTTGCTCCTACCATCGGTACAAGTTTTGTAATTAACAATTCTGCTAACATAGAAACATTTTCAACCTCAGGATAAATGGTAGCAATTTCGGCAATTTTCCTATTCAGCCAGCTTTGCTCTTCTGCTACTTCTTTTAATTGTTTCTCTAGCTTACTTTGTTCCTCTAGTGCATGTGCCATTTTATTAAAGGAAACTGCGATTTCACCCAACTCACCCTTAGTGGAAAGCTCAATTCGGGGCAATGAACTAAAATCACTAGTGGTAGCACTTTTCATAACAGCTGTTATTTTGTTCAGGTTATTTGTCATACCTCTAATAATCCAAAACGTGAAACCAATGCCAATACATAAGGCAATGGCAAGATAAATGTAAATAATGGTGACAGCCATATTGTACGTATCTTTAGACCTTAAAAGTTCATTTTTCATCTTTTGTTCTTGCAATCCATAGAGAAGATCGGCAATTTGAATCATTCTTTGTCTTATAAGTTCAGAATCAGTCCAAAAGACAGCAGGAATTTCCATTTCCCCATTTAGTTTTTTTGCTGTCAAAGCTTGCTGCCCCATATTTTTATATGATTCTTGCAATATTTTAAACTTTGCAATTAGTTCTTTAGATTTCTCTTGCTTGTCCATTTTTTCTAGTGATTCAATCGCCGCTTGCAAATTGGTATGGGAATCTTCCCAAGAATTCGTCGCATTTAAATGGATATCATTTCCACGGTCAGTTAACATCGAAGTTAGCTCTAGACCTATTCTAGAGGTCTCATATTTAATATCGGAAGCCATTTCGATTCTCTCATTTAGATCATTAACAACAACGTTCATATTCACTGTCGATTGTTCGAGCATGTTCATTAAAATGATGGCGATAATAAAAAACAATAGCAGTAATGAACCGATGCTCGTATAGAGCTTTGTTTTAAATTTCATAAGACCTCCATATTTCCTATCGTTTATTAACAGTTTAATCTATTAAACTTAAATCATAGTTGTCACAAAAAATAGAATATTCAAAATAATAAAACTTCCCATTTATCAATTATCTTTCATATTTTTTTATTTTACTTTAAGTCAATATTATCGTCTACATAATATTTTATATAAATGAAGGAAAGTGGCTAATAAAAAGGATGCACATACTTCCACCCATAATTAGTAGATATTAAATGAATAGCCTGTAAAAATTGTCCAATTTTAGAGGATTTTGAAGAATTATAGTAAATGCGAAGGTTTCACTCTTTATCATTTTATTATTTCAATATAACAAACTTACGAGTTCACTACCATTTGACGATTAACCCCTGCTTCCATACAATCACCTTCACTATAATACTACTACAGTTACCGTTTTTTTTCTTCTCTGGGAATGGAGACAATCAAAAATTATAGGAAACATGATTTATTTCACATACAAATGAATCCAAATATTTTAGAATATTCTTTAAAAATAGAAATCAGGTGAGGGTATGACATTGTTAAAAGAATTTTCAGATGTAGAAATGTTTTTAAATTCATTAGTTCGCTAGGTGTGGACTGCTTCTTTGGCTGTGACGAACAAGAGTTAATGCTTTTGAAAGATAAAAATGTTCGTTATGTACGGATGCAGCATGAGCAAGCTGCGGTTCATGCTACAGATGGTTTCGCTCGTGCTACAGGCAAACCTGGTGTAGTCCTGCTAACTACTGCTTCAGGAATAACCAATAGCATTACTGGGATCGCAACGGCTTATAGTGACTCGGTGCCGTTAGTCATTATAGCAGGGCAAATACATGATGATCCACTCCATACCAATCATGAAGCGTTTCATGAATTAAACATTTCAGGACTTACAATGGCCATTACGAAGCACGCCTTAAAAATAAATAACATCGAAGGCATGGACCAAGCTCTTAAAAATACCCTAACGATTGCGACTAACGGGAGACCAGGACCTGTTTTGCTTGAGCTCACAACAGATACAACGATGAATGTTACCCAGAACCACCGTTTAGGTCAACCACAGGTTAAAAGGGGGAATAGGATAGAAAATTCCATTAAAATGGCAATGAGTTTAATTGAAACAACCATAACAACCATCAAACCATACTATCTCGATAAAAAAACGCCAAACCATTGTGGAATTCAAAGGTTTGGCGTTTTTTTTTAGGAAGGAATCGTCCAAGAGTATAAAAATGAGCGGATTTTCGATTCCAATAGGTGAGAATAGATTCTATCAGCGAATTTGCATGTTCTATCGGCGAATCTTTAAGTTCTATCGGCGAATCCAGGAAGGTTAGGTCTATATTTAATAAATATACATTAGTTATGAATGAAAAGTACGACTATACAGCGTGTACTTGTCAATACGCTCCCGGTTCGGTTCATACCCGATACCGGGTTGTTTTGGAATCGTAATCATCCCGTCTTCCACTGTTACCTCGGGATCAATAATATCTTCCTTCCAATACCGGGCGGAAGCAGCTGTATCACCTGGGAGAGTAAAATTAGATAGGCTTGTTATTGCAATATTATGCGCCCTGCCAACTCCAGCCTCAAGCATGCCGCCACACCAGACGGGAATCCCATTTGCGTCACATAAATCATGGATTTTTTTAGATTCTGTTAAGCCTCCAACACGCCCAATTTTAATATTAATAATTTTACAACTGCCAAGTTGAATAGCCTTTCGCACGTCATCCACACTATGGATACTTTCATCCAGACAAATCGGTGTCTCGATTTGCGCTTGAAGCTGCGCATGATCGATGATATCATCAAAGCCCAACGGCTGCTCAATCATCATTAAATTAAATTGATCCATCGCCTTAAGCGTTTCGATATCCTCTAAAGTATAAGCGGTATTTGCATCCGCCATTAATGGAATATCTGGGTAGTGTTTTCGAATCTCTGCTAAAATATTTAAATCCCATCCTGGTTGAATTTTCACCTTGATCCGTTTGTATCCTTCTTGTAGATGACCCTCAATCAAAGCTAATAATTCTTCGACCGTATCCTGGATCCCAATACTGACGCCGACCTCAATCTTTTCTAATGTTCCTCCAAGGGCACTCGATAGACTAACTCCTTGCTTTTTAGCATAAGCATCCCAAATGGCCCCTTCAAGGGCAGCCTTTGCCATATAATTCCCACGGACATGATGAAAGCGCTCGGAGACCTCATCTGGATGAGAAATTGGCTCTTTCAGAAGAAGTGGAATCAGAAAATCCTCCATCATATGCCAATTGGTTTTGACTGTTTCTTCTTTATATGTGGCATCAATCGCAGCAACGGATTCAGCCCATCCCGTAATTCCATCCTTCGTTTTGACTTCGACCAAAATAAAATCTTTATCATTTTCGGTCCCTACAGCAGTCGTGAAGGGGTGTAATAGATCCATTTTCATATGTCTTAATACAATTCGCTGTATTTCCATCCTTATTTATACCTCACTCCGTTAAGTATGTTTCTTGGTTAATACATAATGATGAAGGTAAGGCTGATCACTTTTCCGTAATGCCGTAACCGTCCACCCTTTACTCATATAATGGGTAAAAACCTTGCGCGTTTTCATTCTCCATTCTAATGCAGCATTTAAATTATTCGATTTAACCGTTTGGAATTGATTTGGAACCGGAACATAGAGGAGATTGGCCCAGGCATCCCTCTCGCTATCTAGAAAAATATCCTTCGGTACCGGCAACCCCTCGGCATCCTCTTCCACTTGAATCAAGAGGGGCACTTCATGGTTATCAACGAAATCTTCCATCCGCTGAGACGTTTCCTCAGCTATGTTCCATTCCACTAAGAAGCGGTCAGATGGCAACCCTGCGTTAAGAATATCAGGCATTTCACCATAACAATTCTCAATATACTGTGTACACACTCCGCCTAATTTGCTTAAATTAAGGTATCCATTGACAGTTTCCAGTGGGTCATACGTCCACGTGATGAGTTGATAGCCCATCCTTCGTGCTTCTTCACGCTGCTTTAATTTTAATTTTTCTCCGATTCCCATTTTTCGAAAATCTGGATGAATCCCCATACTATGCGAACATAGATAGACCTTTGTCCCATCAAATCCTGGAAAGCTATACTGAAAGCCAATTAATCGAGTTCCAGAAAAAGCGCCTATCACCATACCGCCATTTTTAACGACGGCAATGCTATGGTTAACGGGTACTGGATCCTCATCAGCCCAAACAAGACTTTCTAAATCTCTCACAGCAGTCAATTCTTCTGCCGTATGTAACATGCGTATCGTAATCAGTTTTTGTAAGTCCATATTGTAACTATCCTCCTGCCACTTGATTAGATGACATTTTTAAGAAAGCTTTTTAAACGATCACTAGTAGGATTGGTGAACAGTTGTGCTGGAGCTCCTTGTTCTTCGATGACCCCGTCACACATATAAATAACGCGATCGGCCACTTCTCTAGCAAACTTCATTTCGTGAGTCACGATCAGCATGGTCATTCCTTCTTCGGCCAATCCCTTCATAACATTAAGAACTTCACTAACAAGTTCTGGGTCTAAAGCGGAGGTCGGTTCATCAAACAGCATAATTTTTGGATTCATCGCCATCGCCCGTGCAATCGCCACCCGCTGCTGCTGACCTCCAGAAAGTTTCCTTGGGTATACATCTTTTTTATCTTCAAGGCCGACCCTTTCTAGTAAAACTAATGCCTTTTCAACGGCTTCTGCTTTCGACTTCTTTAACGCCTGAATCGGCGCTTCAATAATATTTTGTAAAACGGTCAGGTGAGGAAATAAGTTGAATTGTTGAAATACCATCCCCACTTCCCGTCTAATTTGTTGAATACTCCGCGGCAAATAGTTCAATACCGTGCTATCAATTGAAATTCGGCCAGATGAAAGAGTCTCGAGCCCGTTCAGACAGCGAAGGAGTGTACTTTTCCCCGATCCGCTGGAACCAATCATGGCAACCACTTCGCCAGGGTACACCTGTAAATTAATCCCTTTTAAAACTTCCAGCTGATTAAAGCTTTTATGGACATTTTCAATTTCAATAATAGGGTGAAGATGATCTTTCACTTTATTTGACACGGTAGGTCCTCCCTTACTAACGTTCGCTAACCGACAACTTAAATTCTACCTTTCTTAAGAAAAACGAGAATATCGTTGTCATTACTAAATAAAGAACGGCTGCAGTAATATAGAACTCGATAAACGCATAGTTCGTTGATGCAAATCTTTGTGAAGTCATCATTAATTCTGAAACGGTAACAAGAGAAGCGAGCGATGAATCTTTTAGTAGTGTAATAGACTCATTGCCAATCGCAGGTATGCTTACTCTTAACGCCTGCGGGAGAATAATTCTCCGCATGATCGTTGGATAACTCAGACCTAGTGATTGTGCTGCTTCCATCTGTCCTTTAGGGATTGACAAGATCCCCCCTCTTAAAATTTCGGCAATATAGGCTCCAGCATTTATTCCTAAAGCAAGAACAGAGGCGGTAAAGGGATTCAACTCAATCCCTATTTGCGGAAGACCAAAGTAGACAAGAAATAGTTGAACCAAAAGGGGGGTACCTCTAAGGACCCAAATATAAAAGTCTGCGAACAAAGACAAAATCTTAAACTTTGAAATCTTCATGATCACGATAATGATTCCCATAATTAACCCTAGTACTAAGGAAACAATGGAGATTTCAAGTGTCATTAGAGATGCCTCGAGTAGAAATGGAATGTACTGAGTAACAAGAGAAAAATCTAACATGTCTTTAGCTCCTTATCGGATGTCTTTTCCAAACCATTTTTTACTAATTTCTTCATATTTCCCGTCTTTTTGCATTTCGGCAATAATCTTATTGATCTCTTTACGGAGATCATTATCTTCTTTTCGAATGGTCATTCCTGCTAGCTCTGTGTTCAATAGACCATCAATTGCTACTAAACTATAATTTTGATCGAGAATAATTTTTGCACCGACACCTTGGTCAGTTGATACACCTTCTAGACGGCCATTTACTAAGTCCTCAAAAGCAAGAAAATCATTCTTATACAGTTTCACATCGGCCCCAAGCTTTGTTACCTCTTCTGCAGCAGTGGTTGAGATCGTTACACCAATTTTTTTCCCCTTCATGTCTTTTGGTGCTTTGATAGAAGAATCTTTTGGAACAAATAACTGATTGCCTGTTGTAAAATAAGGGTCACTAAAAGATACTTTCTTCTTTCTTTCGTCTGTAATCGCCATATCGGAAATAATAATATCAAACTTTTTGCCTGTTAATGCAGGAATCATACTATCCCATGGGTTAGACAATAGAACCGCTTTTACACCAAGTCTTTTCGCCACTTCTTGGGCAATGTCCACGTCAAATCCTTCTAATTTATTACTTTTATTAATGAAGTTATAGGGAGGATACGCCCCTTCCATGGCAATCTCAATTTCTCCCTTATCTTTAATTGATTTAAGCGTATCACTTTTTTCTGAACCGCTAGTTTCTTTGCTTCCACCGCAGGCTGCCATGATCAGGACTAGACTTGCTATACACAAACCAACCATATACTTTTTCATAATGATCCCCCATTAATGTTTATTTTCATTATTTTTTGAAGCGGCATTATAAAGTAGACTTGTTAATATTTTCGTTCCATATAGCAGTGCCTTTTCATTAAATTGCATGTCCGGGTGGTGGAGACCAGGATGCAAGTCACAGCCTAATCCAATCATGGTTGCCTTTACTTCCGGATTTTGCAGGGTATAGAAGTGAAAATCTTCTCCTCCTTGTGAAATACAATTGTCTACTACATTTTCTTCTCCCAAGACAGAGGCAGCGGCAGCCTTTGCTAGTTTTATAGCTTCCATATTTAATCTTGCAGCAGGAACAAATTCTTTCACGGTTCCGTTTATACTTGTCCCAGTCAAAGTACCGACCTTCTCTAGCAAATCCACTGCTCTGGACTGCAGTTCATCCATTGCATCATTTGTCCTTGCACGTAAGTCCAAAATAAAATTAGCGGTTTCCGGAATGACATTGGAGGAATCTCCTCCAGCATGTAAACCTGTCATTTTAATAGAAAAGGAGTCCGGGCTATTTAAACGCATGTTTTGCAAGGCCTGAATTAAGAAGGAAGCGGCTTCGATCGGATTGATGCCGTCCTGAGGCCGCGATGCATGTGCTTGCTTGCCCTTAATTACTCCGTAAAGGGTTGCACAGGAACTATGAACAATGGCAGGAGCCACTTTCCCCATTGGAACTTCCATCCATGGACGAAGATGAACACCAAATAAGTATTGAACACCTTCCAAAGCACCCTCTTGCATCATTCGCAGCGCCCCCTCCCCCTTCTCCTCTGCTGGTTGAAAAATAAACCGGATAGGCTTAGAGTGAAAAGATTTATTAGCAGCTATGGCTAAGGCAGTATGTAATACCATGGTGCTGTGGGCGTCGTGCCCGCAGGAATGATTGGGTTGAATCTTCCCTTTCACTTCTTGTAATAGGGCATCCATATCGGCGCGTAAGGCAACGATCTCGTTGCCTTCTCCTGGAATATCGGCAACAATACCAAAATGCCCTTCGTATGTTTTAAATGAGATCCCTGCTTTCGCTAATTCTTCCTGAATACATTGTGAAGTTTTCTGTTCCTGCCAGCTTGGCTCCGCCAATTGGTTCAGATCAGCATAAGTCTTTAGAATCGCTTGTTCCTGCTCGTTCATAAAATTGAAAAGCTGGCTCATAATGGAACTCCTTTCCTAATTTGTCATTCAACAAACACACCATAGTTCGAGTAAAGTTCTTCTAATTTCTGCTGTCGAACTTGGATTTGATCCGAATTTTCCACCTTCATCCCAGCAATGATAAAATCCAACAAAATGATTGCAGGTGTGATGGAATGGGCGGCCGATTCGGAATCTTCTTCTGTTGTCAGCGTATAATCGGCGATTCGACCAATCGGAGACAATAAACGATCGGTAACGCAAATGATTGGAACCCCTTGTTTTTTGGCACATTCTGCAATATGCAGGGTTTCCTTCGAATAACGAGGAAACGAGATAATAAATAGAACAGAGCGATCACTTAAATCGGTTAACCGCTCATAGATTTCTCCTGTTGACGGACAAAGTGTGACTTGATCCCGCAGTGTATGAAGCTGAAAGGAAAACCAGTGAGCCGGTGCATAGGATGCACCCATTCCCAAAATGAAGATCCGATCTGCTTTGATTAAAACATCAACGACCTTCCAAAGTTCGGTTTCATTGAGCTGGTGATTGGTTTGTCGCTGGGAAAGAATTTCCTTTTCCAAGATTTCCGTAAAAAGAGAAGTGTGCTCCTCCTCTTTATTTTCGATTTTGGATTTTGTACTGAATGGATGCAAACTTTTGTTTACAATCTGCTGTTGAATGTAATGGAGCATTTCGCTAAATCCATTGAATCCCAACGCATAGGAGAGTCGGATGACGGTGGTTTCACTAACATCTACCTTTCGTCCAATCATAGTGGCCGTGTCAAAAGCTGATTCATCTAGTTTTTCGATCAGATGTTTGGCTACTTTTTTTTGTCCAGGAGACAACGTTTCATATTTTTCCTTAATAATCGTTTCAAAGCTTTTCATATGTCCTCCAATTCGTGCAGTAAATGCTTCATAATTAATAAATGTTGCAGTAACTTCTTTATTGTTTTTTATTATACCCTATTTGTTGAATATTTAGAAATCTTTTTTTATAAAAAGTTTACTGTTTTTTAAGAGTTTCCTAGATAACAAAAAAATGTCAGGCACCATCCCGTAATTGGGTGGTGCCTGACACCTAGCATTTCTTCCTCTTTCATAATAGTTTTTATAAAACCGATGATGATGGACGATTATATTCTATTCCTTGAATGCGCTCCTGATGGGTGTATACATTAAATCCGTTTCCACGGATAAAACCAACCGCCGTAATTCCAAGTTCCTCTGCTAAATCAAGGGCAAGATTGGTAGGTGCAGATTTAGATAGAATAATCCCAACTCCAATCTTGGCTGCTTTTAGTAACACCTCGGATGAAATACGGCCACTGAAAGCTATGATTTTATCCTTAAGTGGTATTCGGTTAATAATGCAATAGCCAAATAGTTTATCAAGGGCATTATGTCTACCGATATCCGTTCTTGCTACCACAATTCCATCCTTCGTACATAGTGCAGCATTATGAACCCCGCCCGTTTGTTGAAAATGTGAAGAGCTTTCCTGCATCTGGATCATTAACTCACGGCATTGTTCCGGTGTAACCGTCAATTCTGTCATAACCGTTTTAGCTGTCTTTACATCATTATGAAAGTAAAATTGTCGACCTTTTCCACAACAAGAACCAATAAATCTCTTAGAGTGGAAATCTTTTTGTATCGAATGTTTATTAACAAGATCGACATAAGCAAAACCCTTTTCTTCATCGATATGAATCGAGTGAATATCTTTGTAGACTCGAATCACACCTTCAGAAGCTAAGAATCCAACAACCAATTCTTTCAGTTCAGAAGGGGTACATACCATGGTGGCAAACTCAGTTCCATCTAATATAATCGTTAGGGCAGATTCGACTGCAATGTCATCCTCTTCCTCCATAAAGTTATGTCCATTATACTTGACAATGTTTTGAGAAATAGTGATTTCCTTTAACAAATTCGCAGCCCCTTTCCATGGATATTCTTGCCCTTAACCAACTTCGGTTTCAAGATCAGCAATCGGCTTTTCTACATATTGGGTATCTTTACGGGCATTATATCGTTCAGCTTTTTCAACATTTACTGAGATGTTGTAATCCGGAATGCCGGCAAATTTCTCATAACGACCGCGCGGGAGCAAGTAGTTACCCTCTGGGAAATGAACTTCTAAATTTCCTTGCGCAATGTCAACAAACTTAGCAGTACCTTGGAAGACGCCAAATCCGTTATAAACAACAATTCCTTCGCCTTCAGCTATGCTTAATTTATGTCCATCAATAGGACTCATTAACACGTCATAACGACCTGCACCGTTTAACGGATCAACTTCTTTATATACCATCGAGTTAAACTGCTTACCACGGCGAGATGTAATAATAAATTGTTCTGGCTTTTTATTTAAATCCGGAATATCAACCGGAATTAAGGTACCTCTGCCATCTGGAGTTGGACAAATTCCATCTTCACATAACCAAGCGCCGCCCCACTGGAAAACGTCTCCTTGCTTTTTCAAATGCTGGATACCGTCGTAATCAGGATTTGCTTTGGCAATTTCCTCACGAATAGCTTGACCGTCAGCAAAATCAACCAAATGAGCCGTTTCTGGTTTCACACGCTTAGCAAGGTCCAGATAAATCTTCCATTCTCCACGTGCTTCTTCAATTATGTTTTTGTTCCCATTAATTTCAGGAGAGAAGTAAACCATCCGTTCTGTTGATGTACTCGTACCGCCTCCTTCTTGCTCATAACGAGTTTTCGCCGGTAACACGATGACTGCTTCTTTAGCATCGACTAAAGTCGATGTGTTTAAAATAATATCTTGATGCACGCGAATTTCCAGTTCAGATAAGGCTTGTTCAATAAAATCAGGGTCAGGCATCGTTTCTAAGAAATTACCACCTGATAGGTAATATAATTTCACTTTCCGCTCATGATCTTTAGGAAGAACAATGTTTTCTAGTGTGACACCAACGATATCCCCCTGCCACTGTGGAAGGTCAAATCCCCAAAGCTTTTCGATTCGCTCTACATTGTTCACATCCCAACCTCCACCAGGTAAAACAAACGGGTCGGCACCCATTTCTCCGCTGCCTTGAACACTTGAGTGTCCACGGAATGGCATAAGACCAGCGTGCTTTCGTCCTAAGTGTCCTCGAAGTAGTGCCAGGTTTGCTACTTGAGAGATATTGTCTGTTGCAAAGGAGTGCATCGTCAGGCCAAGCGCCCAAGCATAGACCGCATTTTTGCTGTTTGCTAAAAGTTCAGCTAATTCAATGATTCGTTCTTTAGGAACACCTGAAGATTCGATGATATCTTCCCACGATTGATCTTGTAGTTTTTTCTTTAATTCTTCGTAACCGTTAACATGTTCCTCTACGAACTCATGGTTAATCGCTGAACCATATGCTTTTTCTTCCATATCAAACCAATGCTTCATGATTCCATGCATAAATGCAATATCTCCACCGATGTTGACTTGATAGAAATCATCAGCAATTTTTGTTCCGAATAATGCGGACTCAGGGTTTGAAGGAATCCAATACTTATCCATCGCTGGTTCGCGGTATGGGTTAACAACGATGATTTTAGTTCCTTTTTTCTTTGCTTCAAGCATATATTTTGAAGATACAGGTGATGAGTTCGAAGCGACACTTCCCCAAAACAGTAAGACATCTGTTCCAATCCAATCTAGATAATTGGATGTAGATGCTCCCACACCAATGGAACGTTTTAAAGCTGTTTTACTTGGAGCGTGGCAAATACGGGATGCGTTATCAATGTGATTGGTCCCGAGAAAACGTGCGACTTTCGCTGCAACATAATAGCTTTCGTTTGTAATCCCTCGAGCGGTTAAATAAAATGCATATTGTTTCGGATCCAATTTTTTCATTTTATCTGCAATTAGATCCATTGCGTGATCCCATGTTATCCGTGAAAATTTGCGCTCCCCTTTGCGACGAATCATTGGATATGGAATCCGACCTAACTTACGAAGTTCAGTACTATCATATTTCCTTAGTTCATCAATATCGGCATGAAGAATTTCGGTCTTAATCGCAGGCATTGTATTTAGCCGGAGCACATTCAAACGTGTGGTGCAAACGTGTGGTCCATCCAATGTTTGGTCATATAACCCTGATACACCGAGTGCGCAACCGTCACAAACCCCTTTTGTAATAATACGTGTGGCATAGCCGATGTTATCTTTATTATCCCAAGCGATTTTCATCGTATCGCGAATATGTTGTGGCTTAATCTTTCCTAGTCCAAAAGGAATTGGACTTACCCAGTATTTAGGAGCTGGTAACTTTGCCTTTTTTTGTGGTCCTGGATGTTGGGTTTCTCCCATTTTCATTTCCTCCTCTATCGTGCCAATTGCAAATTACCCAATAAAAAACCACCTAGGATTTTATTCATCCATTAAAATGGACAAATATTTCTAGGTGGTTAGTCTTTAACAGGTACGCTGTCAAGTGCCAACATTATGTAGTTGAAAGAGTTTTAATCGGGTTTAAATTTAAATCTTTAAGTTAAACTTTTCCTCAATATCTTGATCAAAAACGAAGATCGACATCCCCATGTCGTTTTCAATATCAATATCCACAAAGACACGAATGAATTTTGCATTCAGAAGTTCTTCCATTTCCTGAGGATAGTTTTTTTTATAAATATCCTTTACCATTTCAGTACGAGCAGATCGTAACATTTGTTTCCCATCTTCCGCTGTAGCAATAAATTTTTCTATAGGAGATAAATTACCTTCTAATTCACAAATTGCCCAGTTCTTGCAAAAAGTTGTTCGAACTTGACTAGGGCCTTTACCCATATAACGTTTTCTATACGCGCGAACAATGTTACTAAATTCTGCTTCATATTTATTCACATGACTCAACTCACTTGTTTTTACTCAATGTTTTCACTGTATTAATGATGTTTTTCTATTATTATACTATAAAACCAACAATTATCCTACCAATAAATAACCATATAATTGCATACCTCTGGCAGGAAAAAGAAGGTCATAAGTCTAGGGACTCTCCCTAATGAAATTGGTTTTGTTAACATCATATGCAAACAAATATAAAAACCATTGTAATTGATTCTTTATAGGTTCCATAAAAAGTTGGAATCCCAATTGAATCATTACAACGGTTCGCCTAAAACAGGTTCGCTGTTACGCACCAACAGTTATAATATTTTTTCTTGTAATATGAGTTTAATAACCTCTTAACCGATAAACAGGTTCGCTGTTTCGTATTAAAAAAGACTCATATTTAATAATAAATCGTACATTTTTCACAAATTGTTCACATTTAACATCTTTATAATAACATGGTGCCGAAATCAATACAATAGAAGATTATTTCAGTTGAAGATTGCTTTTTTCCCTACTGGTTTTTAAAACTTGACTCCAAACCATTCGTATCAATATATTGGTACTCAGTTTCTAATTCACCCATAGTCCATTCATACAGATGTTTATTATTTTTTTTAAATATTCCCGATCTAATTAGTTCATTTATTAGAAATTGCCTTTTTTGTTGGACAGCTTTTGGTTGGTTATTTTTCATTAAGAAGAGTTCCAACTCCTTTCCATAAAGGTAATTATAGTTGAGATTTTTTAAGAATTTGTCGATTGAACGTGTATTTAATGACTTTTAAAGGAATTGTTAACCTTCCTTAACAAAAGAAAATGTCTTTCTAAAAATTTAATCTAAAAGATAATTTTGAAAATAATTCTTAATCAAATGTAATATTATCGTAAACCTGAAAAAGCTTTATCTGTGATACATTAAATTTAATTTTAAAAACAAAAAGTACATAGAAATGTGAAAAAAATTAGTAAACAAGAATGAGTGATTACATGTTAAATGTAAAAGAGGTTACTGAACAGCTAAGGGATGAAGGGATAACAGATAATGAACAAGTCGTCATACGGTGGATTCTCGAAGGGAAAATAAAAGCGAAAAGGACGAAACATCTTAATATTGACTTCTTGATCAAACCAAAAGATCTAGTAGCCTTCATATTAGAAAAGAAGATTGAGTACAAAATGAAACAATTTGGTATTGATTATCTGGATTGGGAAAAAACGTTTCAAGAGAACCAGAGATTAAAAGAGGAAATCGAAGAGGTAAAAACTAATATTCGGATCGAACAAGCAAAAGTTAGTGGTTTGAAAAAAATGTTAAAAGCAGAATATGCGCTTTCCGATCATCCCCCACTTAACTTTTACACACTATTTGGTTTGGATGCGGGTTCTGACCAAGCAATGCTAAAGAAAGAGTTTAAAAAACTACTGAAAGCCCTTCATCCCGATCGCGCTGGAGACGAAAGACTTTTTAAAGTGTTTTATGAACATTACAAAAAGACCATTTAACTTTAATATTTTTCTACAAACGGTAGGAGTATCCGATGATTTACCGTCTTAATTTGTCCGATTAAGGAGTAATTTAACTATTCCTTATTAAATATGGAGATTAATGTAGATAAGTTTTATAACGTGTTAGCAGGAAAAAATCATCTCGTTACAAAAATAGTAAAGAAGACGTAACAGATATCTAACGAATACGTTGAAAGGTGGTCATTTTCCTTGAGTACGGATTTATCCCTACAACAAATCGTCGAAGGTCTACCGAAGTCGTTATTAAATGCATCTGATAGAGATTTGGAAGGATTCCAAAAAATTATCGAAGAAACAATAAAATTAAGAGAAGGCCATAGAAACTTGCAAAAAATGGTTAAAAACTTCTCAACCACTACGATTCAGCGAGCCTAAAAAGTGAAATTACTATAAAGTTTTTGGAAGGTGAAATTCACCTTCCTTTCTTTTCGCTCAGTTGCTATAACCAAATAAAAAAATCCGGCCCAATTGATGAGCCGGATTTCTTACGTCTGCTTAATTTCTAACCTTCGTGCAACCAATGACAAGGCATAATTAACGATAAAGTACATCAAAGCCACCATTACAAAAACAGGTATCACATACGAGCCCTTTTGTGCATAAACAATTTGTCCGTTGTGCAATAAATCCGGTAAGGCGATGACGACAGCTAATGATGTATCTTTAAGCAGAGAAATAAATTGACTCACAATCGGAGGAACCATTCTTCTCAGCGCTTGGGGCATGATGATATAGCGTAATGTCTGGATGTAGGTCAGGCCAGACGCACGTCCTGCTTCCACCTGTCCTTTTTCGATAGAGTTTAAACCGCTTCGGATAATTTCCGATATCATCGCCGATTCAAAAACCGTTAATGCTGCAATAGCCGCTGATGTTATTTCCATTTCAATCCCGATTTCGGGCAATGCAAAATACGTGAAGAAAATGATCAGCAGCAATGGAAGGTTTCGAATCGTCTCAACAATCACGGCAAGTAATTTAGAAACAACGGGAATCCTCGCATATCTGAGCGTTCCTGTGAGACCGCCAATAATGAAGCTAAGCACTATTGAAATGGCAGCGACCTTAAGAGTGACCCCAAACCCTTCCAGTAAAAATTTAATATTGTCAAGTGTATACACTTCAATGAACGGTGCTAGAAAATCCATCTACACAGCTCCTTAATTACTTCTAGCCATGCGTTTTTCTAAAAATCCTACGCCAAGACTTAAAGGTATTGTTAAAATTAAATAAAATAAGGCCACAAAAATATAGGTATCAAAAGTTATGTATGTCTTTGCCGAAATTAAATCCCCCTGATACATTAAATCCCCACCTGCGACTACGGCTAACAATGATGAATTTTTAACTAAATTGATAAATTGGTTGCCAAGAGGAGGGATTACGATCTTAATAGCCTGAGGGAGTATAACCATTCTCATTGCCTGGCCGTAACTCAATCCTGTCGAGCGGGCAGCTTCCATTTGCCCTTTTGGAACAGACATAATTCCGGCACGGATTGCTTCAGCAATGAAAGCGGCTGTATAGATGGTCAATCCGATGGTTCCAGCAGTCATCCCGCCAAAATTTCCAGCTAAATAAGTGAAAAACACGATAACCAGTACCGGTATATTACGGATAAATTCAACATATGCCGAACCAAGAAAGTTAAGAGGTTTAAATGGGGCGATTCGCATGACTGCAATAAGTGTTCCCAAAATAAAACTGCATATTAATGCTATTAAACTGGCAATAATCGTTATTTTTAATCCTTCCAAAAATGAATCGATATTATTTGTTAGTATCGAGAAATCCAGCAAACGATCTCCTCCTAATTCATCAGAATGAGCAGGTCCGCAAACTTGCCTGCGGACTGCTGCCCAACCTGACGAGAAACCCGATATAAATAATTAATGTTTAATCCATTTATCCTTAATTTCATCGTACTTACCTGAATCCTTCAGGCTTTTTAAAGCTTTATTCAACTCATCGACAAGCTCTTTATTTCCTTTTTTAACGGCTATTCCATAAGGCTCTTCTGTGAACGTTCCTCCGACCAATTCAAATGACGGATCTTCTTCTGCCATACCATAAAGGATTGCATCATCTGTGGTCAGGGCATCACCCTTACCTGACTTTAAGGCTGTAAATGCTTCAGCATAGTTTTCAAATTCAAGTACGGTTGTTTCAGGAGCTTTCTCACGAATATTTACGGATGAGGTCGAGCCTTTAACAGCAAGCACCTTTGTTCCTTTTTTCAAGTCTTCAATGCCTTTAACCTTGCTTCCTTTTTTCACTAGCAATGATTGCCCGGCATCAAAATATACATCCGTAAAATCGACTTCTTTTTTACGTTCTTCATTGATGGTCATAGTGGCGACAACCGCATCAACCTTACCATTATTTAAGAGTCCTACCCTCGTTTTCGAAGTAACCTCGACATACTCAGGCTTAACCTCTTTGCCAAACATTTCTTCGGCAAGTGCTTTAGAAAGATCAATGTCAAACCCTTCCACCTCACCTGTCGAAGGATTTTTCAATCCAAACAAACGAGTATCATGTTTTACACCAAATACAATTTTTTTCTCTTCTTTAATCTGAGCAAGTACATCTTTGCTGCTTTCTTTTGAAGCCTTGTCCCCGCCGCAACCCGCAAGTAGTATAGCGGCCATAGTTGACACTACCGCCATTTTTACGAAATTTTTAGTTTTGAACATTCCATTTCCTCCCTATTAATGATTTAAAATACGGCTGAGAAATAAGCGAGCCCGTTCTTCACGCGGATTCTCATAAAATTCAGCCGGAACTGCTTCTTCTAATATTCGCCCCTCATCCATAAAAACGATTCGGTCAGCAACCTCCTTGGCAAAGCCCATTTCGTGGGTTACGACCACCATTGTCATACCTTCTTTGGCCAAGGCTTTCATTACATCCAGTACCTCGCCGATCATTTCAGGATCAAGTGCTGAGGTTGGTTCATCGAAAAGCATGATCTCCGGGTTCATTGCAAGGCCACGGGCGATGGCTACACGCTGCTGCTGACCTCCGGAAAGCTGTGAAGGATAAGATTCAGCCTTATCTAATATGCCTACCTTGGTAAGATAATGGCGTGCTGTTTCCTTAGCTTCTTTTTCGGATTGGCCCAATACTTTCATCGGAGCAAGAGTAATATTTTCAAGCACTGTTTTGTGCGGATATAAATAGAAGTGCTGAAAAACCATACCAATATTACGCCTTAGCTTATTGATATCTGTTTTTTTATCCCCTACTGATATCCCATTTACGGTGAGTGTCCCGTCAGAGATGGTTTCCAGATGATTGATACAGCGCAACAAGGTACTTTTCCCTGATCCAGACGGACCGATTACTACAACCACTTCACCTTGATTGATTGTAAGATTAATATCTTTTAAGACATGAAAATCCCCATAAAATTTATGTACCTGATTAAATACAATCATTCTTGACCTCCTGATTTAAAACCTATTACATGTGAAAATTCCATTATTAGTAATTTTCAGAATAACTTAAATTATATTTATATTTTGTCGAATTGTCAATTCATGACAATTTACCTAGAATTTTCCGTTATTTAACACTTTCTTGGGTTTTAGATGCTTAAAGCAAAAAGGTGTCAGGCACCATCCATAAAATTGGATGGTGCCTGACACCTTTTAATGTAGGATTGTCGGCTTACATTTATCTTACTTTTTCTTAGTCAATCGAGCTCTCTGATTATTCCTTCTTTTTCAATTTATATCCTATATAAAGGACCATAAACCATATAGGTGCTACAACTAATGCTCCTCGCATTCCCTCAATAAAGGCCATTAAGACCACGACAAGTGCTAAAAAAGCAAGGGCTAAGTAGCTTGAAACTGGATATAGCGGCATTTTAAATGCTAGTTTTTTTACTTCTTCTGTCGTTTTTGATTGTCTGAACTTTATTTGTGTAATCAGAATTATGGTCCAGCTAGTAATAACCGCAACCGTTGCGACAGAGGAAATATAGATAAATACTTTTTCAGGAACAATATAATTTAAAAATACTGCCACTAATAAAAATGATGACGAAAATAGGATTCCACGTCGTGGTGTAGAATGCTTGTTGAGCTTTCCAAAATATTTCGGACCATTATTTTGTAGAGATAAATTGTATAGCATTCTTCCAGTACTGAATAAACCACTATTAAAAGCAGACAATGCTGCTGTTAACACGACAAAGTTAATAATATGGGCGGCCCCAGGAATTCCGATTTTATCAAAAATTAACACAAACGGGCTGCCATTCGTCCCTACTTCATTCCAAGGATATAAACTCATCATGATGCCTAGTGCAGCAATATAAAAAATTAAAATCCTCCAGACCACATTGTTGATTGCAGATGGAATTGACTTTCGAGGATTTTTAGCCTCCCCTGCGGTAATACCGACGAGTTCTACCCCGCCAAATGAAAACATCACTAGAACCAATGACATGAAAATACCGTTTATCCCATTTGGCATAAATCCTCCATGAGTCCAAAGATTGTTAAAACCGATGGGCTGGCCTTCGTTGCCGATACCTAAGAGGATCATTCCTAATCCAACAACAATCATTCCAATAATCGCAACCACTTTAATCATCGCGAACCAGAATTCAAACTCTCCAAATGCTTTAACACTTGTAAGGTTCACCATTGTGATTACAACAAGTGTAGCAAGTGCTGTCAGCCATTGTGGAATTTCTGGAAACCAGTAGTTTACATAGACGCCAACAACTGTAATTTCCGCCATCCCAACGACAACCCACATAAACCAATAGGTCCAACCGGTTAAGTAACCCGCAAACGGCCCTAAATAACGATTTGCGTATGAACTAAATGAGCCGGAAACCGGCTCATCTACAGCCATTTCCCCTAATGCTCTCATAATGGTAAAAATAACTAAGCCTCCGACTAAGTATGAGAGCAAAATTGACGGACCAGCCATTTGAATCGTTGCACTTGAACCATAGAACAGACCTACTCCAATCGCACCCCCAAGTGCAATTAGCTGGATGTGCCTGTTGTCTAGACCTCGTTGTAGTTGCTCACTTTCGTGATTTTTGCCCAACACTAATATTCCACCCTTCTTAATTATTCTTTTACAATAACTAAGATCGATATTCCTTTCCACATGAAAGAAAATTCAATAAATTCACTCTTCAACGAATACTTCCATTACATTAAAAGAAATTCCAAGTAAAATATTCCTCTATTTCGTATTATTGGGTTGAATATGTCATTTATATAGGAAAATTGTCATAAATCTATTTTACCTGTAATGTTGTTCATCAAATTAAAAAGAAATGTAACAGTAGCGTTCTGTATATCGTGTACTAGCACATGATAAAGTAGTACCATACGAATTTACAGGAGGTAGCCACATGAAAAACAATTACATGAAAAAATTAGTTGTAGCTTGTGTAGCTACATTTGCATTTATAGGTTTACAAAATAATACGGCCGAGGCTATTACCCAATCTCCAGTAGTAAATGGAGATAGCCCTTGGGAACTAGGACAACAATATGGATTAGACACTGATCATATAGAACAAGTTAGTAATCAACCGAACGATTGGGTTGATATAAAAGAAATGTTGCAAAATCCTGATCAACCGAAAGTAGAAGCAATAAAATCATCAAAACCTGAAATGGAAACGCCAGAAAAAAAACAAGAGGAACCAGCAGTGTCAATAACAAATGAAGAGAAAGACTTATTTGCCAGATTAGTAGATGCCGAAGCAAAAGGTGAATCTTATGAAGGAAAAGTTGCTGTTGCGACTGTTGTATTAAATCGAGTTGAATCTCCTCATTTCCCAAATACAGTGACCGCTGTAATTAAACAAGTAGTAGGCAATAGCTATGCCTTTTCTCCGGTTCAAAATGGTGAAATTAAAAAACCAGCATCAGATGAGTCGAAACGAGCAGTCGAAGAAGCACTAACGAGAAATGATCGCTTAAATGATTGTATTTATTTTTATAACCCAGAAATTGCAACGGATGATTGGATTCGTACTCGTGAAGTAGTAAAGACGATTGGTGATCATGTATTTGCAAAATAATGAATCAAGAGCCGTTGATGACGGCTCTTTTTGCTTGAAAAAAACGTTCTTATTCATCTTTACGACGGAAACCATTTAAAGGTTTGCTGCTTTAAAGGTATTTCCTCCCTCTATGGTGCCGTTTTTGAATCCTTTATTAAACCATCTTTTTCTCTGCTCGGAAGTTCCGTGAGTAAAGCTTTCAGGAACCACATAGCCTTGTGCTTTTTTCTGGATATTATCATCACCTACAGCATTTGCTGCATTCTGTGCCTCTTCCAGGTCGCCTTTTTCTAGGTACCCCTTCCCTTGCGCGTAGTGGGCCCAAACACCCGCCAAGTAGTCAGCCTGCAATTCAAATCTGACCGAGTAGTCATTGGTACTTTTTGGGGCTTGTGATGCTTGGTCTCCGCTATGTAAAAGGGTCTGGACGTGGTGTCCTACCTCATGGGCAATGACATACGCCATCGCAAAGTCACCAGGTGCTTGGAATCTTTGTTTCAATTCCTCATAAAAACTTAAGTCAATGTAAAGCTTGTGGTCACCCGGACAATAAAAAGGTCCTACAGCCGAACTAGCCGACCCACAGGCAGACTGAACACTGTCCCGGTACAATACGAGCCTAGGATTTTCGTATTGCAGCCCTTTCTTCTTGAATTCGTCTGACCATACGTCCTCTGTATCAGCAAGGACAACAGAAACAAAGTCGGCTAATTCCTTCTCTTGAGCAGATTCTTGATAAGGAGGAGTTTGTGAATCCAAATCATTAGTCGATGTGTTATTGCCAAGTAAATCTCCTGGGTTCCCTCCGAGCAGTGTAAAGAGGAGAACAATAATAATACTGCCTATACCGCCTCCAATCACTGTTTTGCCACCCATCCCCATTCCTCTTCGGTCTTCAACGTTTGCGCTTTGCCGTCTTCCCTTCCATTTCATTGTTATGCCTCCTCCAAAATATGGATAAAGAATAATTAACCAATTCACTATTACCATAATGTTATACCCACAATACAGATAATTAATATTGTATATCTTCTGGAAATTATCAAATTTAACAATAAATAATAACAAATTTTAATATTGACAATTATCAGATAATAAGAGAGAATGAACGCGTGTACATTATAAGTTTAGAGGTGATATCTTGGCAAACCGGAAAGATGTTGCAAAATTAGCCGGCGTTTCTGAAGCCACCGTTTCACGAGTATTTAATAATATCGGTCCCTTACGTGAAGAAACAAAACAAAAGGTTTTGCAAGCCGCCCAACATCTGAACTACCACCCTAATGCCATTGCCCAAAGCTTTGCACGTGGGAAAAGTAACAACATTGGGGTCATTGTTCCTTATTTTCAAAGAGTAAACTTGATGACTACCCATTATTTTTCGGAACTTTTAAGTGGAATTGGTGCAAAGCTTGGTGAGTTTGGATATGGTTTGCTACTTTTATTTCAATCCCCTGATGAGCCGAAAGATTATGTGAAGCTTTTTCATACTCAGAAGGTAGATGGATGCATCATCCTAGGTTCCAAGGATGTTCCTGGTGAAGTGGAAGCACTTGAAAATTTACACCATTTGCAACTCCCCTATTGTCTTGTGAATCAAACTTTTTCGGGCTATCCCTTTCATTCCATTGACGCAGAACATTTTGATGGTAGTTTACAAGCCGTATCCTCTCTGCTAATGAATGGGAATGAACAAATTATCTTTTTAAATGGACCAAATGAATTTTCAAATAGTATCGAAAGGTTACACGGTTATAAAACTGCCCTTTTGAATGTGAGTATTCCCTACAATCCTCAGTTACTTTTCCAAGGGAATTATAGCCGTAAAAGTGGTTTTCAAGCGGCTGCCGGTATAGCTTCTTTACTGCCAGAGATCCATGCTATTTTTGCCGGGAATGATCGAATGGCTATTGGTCTTATGCAGGGTTTAGGTGAACAAGGCTACCAGGCAGGTCGTGATTATGCTCTCATTGGGTATGATAACTCTGAAATTTCAAGGATGACTTCCCCGCCACTTAGCACCGTTCATGTACCGCTTTTTGATATGGGGCAATTGGCAGCTGAAAAAGTTCTCCAATTGATCACTCAAGGTACCATGTCAGAAATTAATGAACGATTGCCAGTTACCTTTATAGAACGGGCATCTTCACAACTTAAGACAACTTACACCAAACAATCTTAATAAAAATCTATTAATATTTTATTCTTTTTAATTCTTAAATAAGAAAAGGTGATTCGTTATGGAAACCGTAAAAATTGGAATGATTGGCTACAAATTTATGGGCAAAGCCCACAGTCATGCCTATCGAGATCTTCCGCTGTTTTTCCCTAAGATCATTCATCCTGAAATGAAGGTGATTTGTGGTCGTGACCATAACGCTGTCGAGGCTGCAGCTAAGCAATTCGGTTGGGAGGAACATACAACCGACTGGAAAACTCTTTTACAAAGAGAAGATATTGACCTTATCGATATCAATGCACCGAGTGATGTACATAAAGAAATAACAATTGCAGCAGCAAAAGCAGGCAAGCATGTTTTTTGCGAAAAACCGTTAGCGCTTACACTTGAGGATTCTAGAGAAATGCTTGAAGTCGTTGAATCTGCTGGGGTTAAACATATGGTCGGCTTTAACTATCGCTTTGCCCCTGCTGTGATGCTGGCTAAAAAGCTTCTCGACGAAGGTAAGCTAGGAGAAATCTATCATTTCCGCGCCTGGTTTTTACAGGATTGGCTCGTAGATCCGAACTTCCCGCTAGCCTGGAGACTGCAAAAAGAGATTGCTGGTTCAGGGTCTCATGGAGATCTGGGAGCCCATCTTGTCGATTTGGCTCATTATCTAATCGGTGATATTACTGAGGTTATTGGAATGAATGAAACCTTTATTAAAGAAAGACCAATTCCTTCTCAAATGACTGGTTTATCTGCTAAAGGCAGCGATAGTGATGAAAAAGGCGAAGTAACGGTTGATGATGCTACCCTATTTTTAGCCCGTTTTGCTAACGGAGCTTTAGGAAGCTTTGAGGCTACACGATTTGCTACAGGGCATCGTTGTAAGAATTCTTTTGAAATCAACGGCAGTAAAGGAAGCGTCATCTTTGACTTTGAACGCATGAATGAACTTCAGGTTTATTTTGCTGATGATAGAGATGATGTCCAAGGCTTCCGCCGCGTCTTAGCGACTGACCCTTCCCACGCTTTTGCGGAAGCATGGTGGCCGCCAGGACATACGATTGGATATGAACATACGTTTATTCACGAAGTAGTTGAACTTATGGAGTCATTCCGTGAAGATCGCCAGCCCGTTCCAAACTTCCGTGATGGCGTAAAGTGCCAAGAAGTTTTGGAGGCGGTTGATTTATCGATAGAAAAACGTCAATGGATTCGTATATCTGAAGTATAAAAAAATAAAAATTAAAGGAGTGCTCTAATTATGAAAAAAAAGGCATTAATCGTCTGGGGCGGATGGGATGGCCATCAACCAGATCAGATAGCAGAAATCTTTAGAGGGATACTTGAGGAAGAAAACTTTCAAGTTGAGATTTCCAATACACTTGACGCTTATGCAGACACGGAAAAGCTGAAATCCTTAGATCTAATTATTCCCCACTGGACAATGGGTAAGATTGAAAATAAATATGCCTTAAATATTTCCGAAGCGGTTATGGCTGGGGTTGGTTTAGCAGGATGCCACGGTGGAATTTGTGACTCCTTCCGCAACAATGTGGATTGGCAATTCATGACAGGCGGAAACTGGGTAGCACATCCTGGAAATGATGGTGTGGAATATATGGTAAACATCAAGCATTCTACAAGTCCGTTATTAGAGGGCATTTCCGATTTTAAAGTTGTCAGTGAGCAGTATTACCTTCATTTTGATCCAGCCGTTGAAGTGTTAGCGACCACTCGCTTCCCAGTTGTTCACGGTCCTCATGCTGCCAATAAAGCTGTTGATATGCCTGTTGTTTGGACAAAACGCTGGGGTCTTGGAAATGTTTTTTATAGTTCATTAGGACACCAAGCTAATGTCATTACAATGCCAGAAGTAACGCTTATTATGCGCCGCGGATTTTTATGGGCTGCGGAAGGAAAGAAACGGGCCGAAGGTGTGGACTTAGCCGCTCTTTATGGAAATGGCCGTGTTTATACTGGTATGGGAGACAGTTAATAATAATTAGATTTTTACAATGACCAAGAATATTAATCCGGAGGAACCAATAATGAGAAGGCTTAAAATCGGTATCATTGGATGCGGAAATATTAGTTCTATTTATATGGAAAATTGTCAGAAATTCTCACACCTTGAGCTTGTTGCCTGTGCGGATTTAGATTTACAGCGTGCACAGGCTCAGGCTGAGAAATTCGGGATTCCAAAAGCTTGTTCTGTCGTGGAACTGCTTTCAGACCCTGAAATTGAACTAGTCATTAATTTAACGATTCCAAAAGCTCATGCCCTTGTTTGTATTCAAGCACTCGAAGCAGGAAAACATGTTTATACGGAAAAACCGCTTGCTGTTACACGTGAGGAAGGTAAACAAATTCTAGAGACAGCCAAGAAGCATCATCTTTTAGTTGGGAGTGCACCTGACACCTTCTTAGGTGCTGGTATTCAAACAGCAATCCAATTAATTGAACAAGAAGAAATTGGTGTCCCTGTTGGTGCTTCGGCCTTCATGATTTGCCGTGGACATGAGCATTGGCACCCAGACCCTGCCTTTTATTATGAGACCGGCGGCGGACCAATGTTTGATATGGGTCCTTATTATTTAACAGCATTAATAGCACTGTTAGGACCTATTAACCGAATTACTGGATCCGCTCGTATTAGTTATCCAAAACGAACCGTGATTAGTAAACCTAAAGCAGGAACAGAGATTCAAGTCTCTACCCCTACCCATCTTTCCGGTGTGATTGATTTTAATTCAGGTGTCATCGGGACCATTACAACCAGCTTTGACGCCTTTGGCGGAACATCGCTGCCACCTATTGAAATCTATGGAAGTCAAGGTACGATACTCGTTCCAGATCCAAATACATTTGGCGGTCCTGTTCGGGTAAGAAAACGTGACGAAAATGCATTTGTGGAGGTCCCGCTGACTTCTGGGTACGATCAAAACTGCAGAGGACTGGGTGTCGCAGATATGGCCAAGGCGATCCTCGAAGGAGGTAACTATCGAGCCAATGGTGAATTAGCATACCATGTTCTAGAAGCAATGCACGGACTCCATGAGTCATCAGAAAATGGAAAACACTATATCATGGAAAGTACCTGTGACAAACCTGAATCTGTGTCTGAAGAACTACAGTTTTCTAAGTAATATAGATTACATTCTTTCATAGATAAATTAGAGTCTCCCTTTGTTTGGGGAGACTCTTTCCTATTTTCTGTGATAAGGTAATTAAATCCTCTCAATTTCCTTAAGTAAATTAGTTCCATTGTTGCGTGTTTAACTGGTTAATTCTCATCCATTCAATAAGTTCTGCGATGGCAACTTCAAAATCAACAACTGCCGTGCCGCTACTCTTGGGCTTATCTCCATATCCCTCACCCGAGTTAGGATCGATTACCGATATATCGATCGAGAAAATTTACCATTGCCTTATAAGCAGTAATTTTATTTTTTTGTTTGTCAATGGAATGGCCTTCATCTTCAAAGCGAATAAAGTCAACTGCGTGTTGCCGTTCTTTTAGTTTGTTGACCATTTGCTCAGATTCACTTATGTGGACACGCGGATCACCCTTCCCGTGAATTACTAATAATGGGGTGGTTATTCGATCTGAATAATTCAATGGATCAATTCTATCAAAAAATTCTCCGTCTCTTTTTATTGTTCCGTATTCACTCTCCCTGTGCTTCTTACGCCATGGACTTGTTGTTTGAAGGAATGTTCTAAGGCTGGACATTCCCACAATATCAATAGCAGCAGACCAAAGCTGTGGATAGTGACTGATGGCAGCAAGAACCATAAACCCTCCATAGCTCCCGCCCATGATCCCGATTTTTTTAGGATCTACGTTCCCATTCGCCTTTAGCCATTCCACTAAATAAATGAGATCCTTTAAAGCGTCCATTCTTTTTCGGACATCATCCAAATGTGTAAATGTTTTTCCGTAACCTGTACTTCCTCGAATGTTTGGTGTACACACGGCATAACCTTGGTTTAGTAAATACTGCTGAATTGGGTTGTATACCACACGTGCTTGACTCTCAGGCCCGCCATGAATGTATATAACAACAGGATGTTTTTCAGTGGAATCTCTCGGCTTCGCATAAAAGGCAGGAATTTCCAGGTTATCAAAAGAGCGAAAGGATATAAGCTCCGGCTCAACTAATTTATGTTCCAGGACTGGTGAACGTGAAACATAAGTAAGCCTCTCTGCCTGAATGGTGTATAGGTCAAGTTCCCATATATCAGAGGGATATGTCGGTCCCTTAAACACATACGCTAGTTTTTGGCTATCAGGGGAAAATTTCAGATTTGATATGACTCCGATTGGAGTTTTCCACGTATAAATGTAACTTCGATTTATGTCTAAAAGTACCCCCTTGGAAATTCCCCCCTCATTTATCGAATAAGCTAACAAATTTTTATCGCTATTCATTGCCAAATCCTCAAAATCCCACTTTCCCAGCTCTAGCCACTCGAGATGTTTGGTTTTTAAATTTATAAGAGCAAGCCCATAGAATTCTTTGTCTTTATTCGATAATAAATATATATGGTCCGCATCCTTATTAAAATGGGCATCTTTAAAACTTGCTTCCCCTGTATGTTCTGTTAACCAGTTCATAGCCCCTGTTGAAAGGTCGATTATGCCCAAATCATTATCTAGAGGGGAATTTATTTTCTGGACCAAAATGGATTTACCGTCAGGAGACCATTTAACCGCTGAAAATATTCCATCACCAGAATTCAAAAGACGAATATCCAATGATTCCAGATTTTGAATATAGATATCAAAAAAGGCTGGATTACGGCGATTACTCGACCAAGCAATCCATTTTCCATCTGGCGAGCTTCCGCCATAACGGTGTATATGGTCTGGTGAGTTTGTCAACTCAATTAGTTTTCCTTCTTGCTTAAGTAAGTACAATTGCTGATTTTCATTTCCGCCAACATCCATACCAATAATCAAATTAGATTTGCCATTTAGATAGTTAATAAAGGTGATTCTTTCTTTTGTAAAGGAAGTTTGGACTGGCCATCCTTCACACCCTTCCCCTAGATTAAGTTCCCAAACCTGTGGCAAACCAGTATAATCTGCGATAAAGCTTAACTTGTGGCCAATTGGATCGTATACTGGATTTTTGGCAAAACGAACATGCAAATACGGTTCTATACCAATGGCAGCCATAAACATCCCCCCATCCAATTAAGGCATTTTTTGAATCAATCAGGAGAATACGAAAAAGTGTCATTAAGAAGGATTCATGAACATCTTTTATCAGAATCATAAAGATAAGACAGAGCTTTATCCTTCTTGATAGAAATGTTCAAATCCACTCGAAGCAATTGGGAAAGCCTTCACCCATTCATTGGAAGTGAAGGCATCTTAATATTAATCCTCATGAATACTTGCCTATTTCGCTTCTGGACTAAACTCGTTTTTTGAAACCATAGGATTAACTGGAACATCATGAAGTTCTTCCTGCAATAACCTTAGAACTAAAGTAAACCTATTAATCCTAACAATGCAAACTTCCCTTCAACCAAGGACGCTGTCGATAGGGACCAATTGGAATTTGGATTAGACTGGTTTTTCCTAGTGGTTCCATCTTGTAAATCTCATCACTCAAGTTTGCATCAAAACCGAGGAGTGGATGCCCCCCCATTCCGAGGGCTGACGCCGCTAACAGTAATCGTTGTACTAGCATGCCTGCTTCCATTTGTTGGATCCGGTATCCTCTGTAACCCAGTGCCGTTCTGAATGATTCCCTGTCCCCTGCCACATGTAAGCAGAGAGGTATTTGGAGCAAATTCACATTATCTAGAGACATTCCGGATTGCAATTGGAGTCGATAATCACCGAGATCCACCAATCGTAACGCATGAGCAGCACTGTCATAATGATAGGCACCATTTGGAATACCTTCAACATTATATAAACAGCCATACAGTGAAACACGAGGCACGTTCTTCCGAAGTGGTCCATCCAAATCATTCCGATACGAGAAGGATGCGGTCGCCTCCTGCATTAGTGTTGCCAGTTGAGGTTGACTTACCTTTCCCAAAACAAAATCCATATCTGGCGAGAATCGCTTACGACAGACCGACGCTAGATCATATGACAACCGGTTCACGTGAGGCAGCTCTTCCGCATGACCGTTACCATTCAAACTCTCTTTCGCCTCGATCAGCCGAAACGCTTGCGTTGAATCAAGCATGGACGCTTCATTCAACATTGTTAACATTGGATACTCTTTAACCCTCCGTGACCGGATGTAATGATGGGGCTGAATCGCTGTTAACTCTCGGCACAATTCGGCGGCAGAGACAAAACCTTCTTTTTCACTCCCGTTAGTAGACCAAATGGTAGGTTCTACTGAAAGCGGGATAACCGCATAAACACTCTCGTCCTGTTCGGAAAGCCCAACAAGATGGTTCATGGCCCGATCTAGAAACTGAAAATAAACCCCTGATGCAAAGCCAAAACGTTTTGCTACTTCCAGTAACTGCCCAATTACCACTCCGGCATCCAACCCTTGCAGACGGTAAGAAAAGTTATTGTATTTAAAGAAATTTTTCCAAAACATGGTTGACACAAACACAGTTCCAAAGCAGGCAGATATATCACAGCGGTTACCAAGAGCACGGGCGATATATGAATCGAAATTTCCTTCTCGCAACAATACCAAGCGGTGATGGGCCACATCATAATGGTACATCCCAACAGGCGAATCCTCTACCTTAAGATAAACGTATAATTCGTTTGGATACAATGCCCCGCCGGAAGGAGCGAATCGCCGATATGACTGTATTAGATTCGCCGTTTTATCTTTGGAATCCAAGGGAAAGACTGACTGGCTAACTTGAGTAAGGCCGTATACATACCAGAGGAAATGACCGACTTTACGAAGATCAGGCTTTGCGGGCTGTTCTTGTCCTTCAAGTGTCAGCGGTACTTCTAGAGAAAATGGTACCACAGGTAAGCCACTGTAGAGCTTATAAGAAAGTGGCGCATCTTCCCAATCCACTTCCCAGTTAGGCACACTTGCCTTATCAATGTCAAAATGCAGATTGTGCAAAAACTCCTCTAGACTCATCCTCCTTGCCTCCTAGGTCGCCTCTTATGGAAACGGATGCGGATGTGGGTTTAATTGTTCAAGTGTCAGCGGTTGTTTTGAATAACCGAGTTCCATCGGTACCCTGAGCACACGCTCCAGCCCAGTTACACGGGTAAGATGTTGTCCGAATGTCATCGGCAGCATCCCCGGAATCAGCACTTTCACGCAATACAATCCGTTTCGTTTCAATTCTGGTGCCGTCTGGTCCACCACAATCACATCAAGATTTAATGGGCGAAAAACTTGAATTATGTCCAGGAGATCATCTGTAAGGTCCGTATGCCTCGATTTCCACTTGAATTCCTCGGCAAATGTTCGCAACGGACGATTATCTTCAAGTAAAAAATCCAGGCGATCTTCCGCTTGCGGCAAACCGTACAGCATACCATGATCATCCATCTGTTGGACCAGTGATGAATCTTGCAGCATTCGGCTATACTCTTCCTGGTTAGACTCCAATTTCTCATCAAGAGACAGCATCATGCCAGCCAACTCATGAACCGCACTTTTTACCGCCCTTACAGGGTCGAGATGTGCACCAGCGGCACAGATGAGATTCACTCCCTTTTGCTTCCTGTTTTTTGCAATCGCACAAATACTTGGAATTCCGTGCTCCATCGTAGAGTTATACAAATAAAGATCATATCCCGCGACCGACCGCATACGTTCGATCATTAACTGCAATTCTTGGTCATCAGCTGAGGAAGGGTCAAGACGCGGCAGGTTCAGCTGCGCGTACCAAGTCATTAGAAATGAATCACGCTCCACCACTTCCATAATTCCGTAAAAAATAGACTCCTCCAAACTTCCGCCTAATGCACATCCGTTGGAAGTTTCATAGACAAATCCACGCTGGCCGCAGCCCAAGCTGTAATAGGCAAGCAACTCTGGCACAAGAATTGGACGCTCTTCCAAAAACGAATAACCCCATACCCAATTCATTGGTCGTTCAGGATTAAACGGTTGAAAAGGAAAACCATGCTGCTCATACTGTTCCTTTGCATGCACACCTACTTTCATAGGATTGAGTGCATTATTTTTCAAATTGCGGAAACTATCAAAGACGACTGTACGTTTCCCGCGTGGCTCCAGACCGCAGTACCGCTCGAGTCCTTCTAAAATGGCAGTCAACTCACTTACCTCATATGAATTTGTCCTGCCTGCTGTTCCCTCATCCCCTTCGAACAAAGGCAGATTCACACTGACATCGGCAAATGGCGGCACGAGGTCAACCATTTTACCATTCAAAAGGCCCGTTCGATGATCTAAGTAGTCTTTAACTAAAACTTTATTCAGATCATCCAACGAACGGCAGCGGTAACTGTCCAGGCTGATCTTCGGACTTGGCTGCAATGAGATTTGAGCAGCGTCCTCCGAATCGTCTGGTAAATGGCTACAAACCGGACACAGCGGGTCAGGGAGAAAGGAATGCCATGAACTATTTAATGTTTTCAAATTAATTAAACATACCTGTTCTTCCGAAAGTGCTTGTTCACCCTCCAAAATTCGCTGTACCTCTGCCCTGATCTGGTATGACAGCTGCAAGAGTCCTGTGAAGGATGCCCAGCCTTCAGGCTGCATACCTCTGTATTCCTTCAGCCTCTGCTTCATCTCCCACATCTCTTTACGGTCGCGTCCAGCCATGAGACGTCTCATATCCGCACACTGAGAACACCCGGGCGTACCTGGTCGAATTAGTGGCCCCACTACACCCTCTCCAAATGAAACGAAGCCTCGCAGCCAGGGTGTGCCTGTTAGCCGAAATATCTCTTCTGCCTTTTGATGAACAGAAGGATTCCAGGCATCCTGAAGCACCAGAGCCAAATCAGTTTTTTTCGGTACAACCGCCTCGAATTCGGTCTGGCGAACTACATGGTAATGAGCGAACAGTTCTTCGCATACACTGTCCGCCACCACCCCTTCTCCAACAACCAACACGACAGCGCTCACCTAGATTCCTCCTCTCGAAGCAACACACCAAACACCCCTGCCAATCCTTCTTTCAAAAATGGTTCTATTTCTTGTTCGAACACCGAAAGCCGCTTATGATTTCGTGCCAAGACTTCCATAGCGGACTGCAAGTTCTCGGATTTTATCCTCTCTTCACAAGCAGGGATTACTAGGCTTAGCGGCACCATTTCTTCCAGAAGCAAGGATGAAACATCAAACGCTTGCTCGGTGAGACAAGTATTTGGGTTTTGAACTTTGATTAGTGCTTGTTGTAACGCCTTCCGTAACGCCAATGTTATATTCAAATCTACACTACGATACCATCCCTGACTCGTACCGAGCCATACCACAGGGAAACCGGACACTTCCTCACCTAAACCGATAACTGGTGCCCCCTGCATTGTAGTCAGCGCCTGCAAATAAAACCGGCAACGTTCATCTTCTACAGCACTCAACTGCACCCGAGAGACAGATATCTTCTGATTACGCTGTTGAATGTTCAGTTCTTCGGCCAAACACTTTTGCAACCCGCGGCAAACTCCTTCCGCAAACGTTTCCCCAGTCCCAACCCCAACAAATTCCTGCAATTCTAGCATTCTACCCTCTACTTCCTGATGTGGAAGTAGCCTCGTAGCGAGCAAATCGACCATTCGTGACGCATAGGCTTCAATCCCTGCAAGACCGGCTTCCCTTCGAGCCTCCTCATGTGTCAGTCCTGAACAGACAATGTCTCCTAACAGCTTAGCCGGTCCGTCAGATAAAGGGTCGACAGCCTGAACACGACACTGAGCTAACGGAAGTTGCTTTAAATTTCCCTCCTCCCAAATATGGAAAATCCCTGACTCTTTTGATGTCAATTGGTGGAAAAAAAGTAGCAATTCACTCGGCTCACCACTGCTTAATCCCTGTTCAATCCGCCTATCGAAATCTTCTACCCATTCAGTCGATATTCGTCCGGTCACCAGTGGATGGGGAATAAACGAGTGCCAGTGTCCTTCCAACGTATCAAGATCAAGCAAATAGAATTGATTCTTTTGTTCCAGTTCTGTTACTCCTGTAACCTCCTTAAACAATTCAAATACGATTACATTGGCCAACATTGCGCCGGCAGTGGAAGAGAAAGCAGTAATTTGCTGGTCTTTGAATAGCACAGATTGGTGCAAGCGGCGCCAAGCAGACTCCCAGCTCGCCTCAGATTCTGGATTCACTAACGGACCAGCTATTCCCACCTGCTGTAAGCAAATAGCAGGGAGGAATGCCTTTTTCTCTTCCCCACATACCGTATGAAGAAGCCGCAACTCCTCTAAATTTCCTTCCTGTGACACATACAAAATTGAATCAAACGGTTGCACACTCTCCCGCCAAAAATTTACCCCATCGTCCTTCAGGTTGACCTCCTCTACCTCCACCTCAGGGTCTGTCTTACGGGCATGTGCCACGAGTTCCGTTAACCGCCGTCTATTAGTCGGTACCGTGTCAGTGATTAGTAATTTGAACTTGGGCAATCCGGATTCAATTAACGAAGAAACCAACGAAACAAAAAAAGGACCTGAGCCAACTGCCAACACTTTGGCCTGACGATAGGTTTGAAAACGGTATGCTCCCGAATCGACAAAACTGTCGACAAATTCAATTTGAAAAGCATGTCTTTTAAGAACCTGATCCTCCAATTGATGCGGATGGTCTTGACTTACATCACGGACAAACCCATTTCGATACAGCACTTCTGCAATTTCATACACTCGATCTCGGTATGGGCCCGGCAATCCCTCTGTTAAATTCCCCAAAGTATACTCCCCATTGAACATCGGTATCAGCTTTTCAACCCACTGATCGATCGTACTGCCTTCCATACGGAACGAGCTAATGTTGTTCCGAAAATACACACCGTTGATTGAATCGGGGAGAAAAAACGTGTCCCTTTTCACTTTCAGACGCATAGAAGGGTTCAAACTTGTCATTTCGCTCCTCCTTAGCCGTAGCTTTACTCCATTCTGTAACAACACTTCACTATAATTCTATGTACCGCAATTTGTCCCTTATGTCTAAGCTAAAAGAGAAGAGGCTCTGCAAAAACTCACGCAGTGACGGCCTCTTCTCCTTAACCAACCAGTTTTACATTAGAAAAATTGAACTATTAACCTCCGCAGCGATGACCTCCACCGCAATTATGGCCGCCGCAGCGATGGCCCCCGCCACAATTAGAGCAATGCGAACAATTAAAGCAACGGAAACAACTAAAGCAATTAAAGCAGTTAAAACAGCTAAAGCAGCTAAAACAACTAAAACAACGGCCAAAACCACCTAAACCACCAAAACCGCCCATAACACCGAATTGTCGAGACTGATCCATATAGTATTGGTTTGGGTCTATAGGAACTGCCTGGCTCGCTTGGAAATCGCCAACATTCAACATTTGTAGTTCATTTTGGAAAGGATTCATTTTCATACCTCCGTCTATTTTAAATCAACCTTTTGTGCCATTACATGAAAAGGGGAACAGAACAAATCAGAAAAATAGTGTGTTACAGGTGAATTCACCGATGCTTCAAGTACTCTCTCCATCAAAATATGAAAAATGGGTGGGTATTGCCACTGATTCAAAAGCCTATTTTTATGGGACATCCATTCAAATTATTAGATTTAAACTAAAGTACTAGGGAACTCAATAGGCAGCGCAGAAGGACTACCACACAAAATGGCCCATATTGAGTCAATGGTGCATTTTTAGTGACGTAGTTTCATACATAAGAAAAGTGCATTATTTACAGATGCTATAACATCGTAGCCAAGGAGGAAAATCATGATACAACAAACAGTAACAATCAACAGGAATGCAGGTTTATATGCTCAGCCGGTCAATCAATTAGTTCAAAATGCTTCTCGATTTAATGCTGATATCTTTCTTACTTATAAAGGACGGAAGGTTAATGTAAAATCGGTACTCGGTGTTTTATCGTTAGCGATCCCTAAACAGGCAGAAATTATATTAGAAGTTTCCGGGGACGATGAAATAGAAGCACTAAAAGAGGTAATTCATACGTTGGAAATGGTTGAGTAGGAATATTTCAACAGGAAGACAGGAAGAGGCTGGTTCTCCTTTGTTCCAGCCTCTTCTACATAAGTACCAGACACCTAACATACTATCTTAACGTTAAGGACTTGCTTATATAACCTCGATCCCGGTGATACAAAATAAGTGCGATCACTAAAATCCCAGAAGCAATCCAAATAGAGGTGTTCCCTATGTAGGTGGTGGAAAATGTCCCGGTCAACGCGCCAAATAAAAAAGAAAGAATGATCACAAAAAATTCCTTGAATTGTTTTTTGGCTTCATCATTATCTTCTTTTAATGCCAAATAGGCTGCTTGGGTTGCCGTCCGAAGATTTCCTGTTGTCATGGTTGAATTGTAAGCCCACTTGTCGATTTTATTAAAAGTAGAAATTTGTAAAGAGGATACAAATGCGATACATACAGTTACTACGATGTTCGGCACACTTCGTGGTAATAGACCTACAATAATTAATACAAGGCATTCTAAGATAAGAATTGACCTTCTATAGCTGTGTAGAACTTGTCTTACACGAGGAATTTTAGCCATTTCTGATACCAAAACACCTAAGATAAATGCTAAAATGGGCGGGATATAAAGCAGCGAGCCATGCCAATCCCTGTTCGCTGCTTTTACAGCGAGCAGGACCATATTTCCTGTTTGGGCATTGGCAAATACGCCGTCTCTGCTGATAAAAGTATAGGCATCTAAAAAACCTCCAACGACCGCTAACAAAATACCCAAATAAAATGAGTTGGACGATAATGAGGGGATTTTATCTTTCACTATGCGATCTCCTTGTTTCAATTTACTAACCTCAATAGTATTTCCTAGATGGTATAAGAAAACAATATAATGTTAAAGGCAATATTAAATCCTGATTTTCTTAAATATCATGAATTATAATGAAAAGTTCCCTCATTTTTGACAATAAAAGTGAAATTTTTATTATTTTCCTAAAAAATTCAGGCATTTTTGCAGCTTTAGATTTTATGAGCGGATTTTTGCATCTTATGAGCGAGTTTTTATAGTTAATGGGCGAATTTTTGCATTTTATGAGCGAATTTTCGCATTCAATGGGCGAATCGCGAAATCTATCAAAGTTCTGCGATAGCATCTTCAAATTCATGATAAAAAAAGAAAAACGCCATAAGGCGCTTAATAATTGCACTTTGGACAAGGTTGAAAGCGGTGTTTCCCATGTCCGCATTGTCTGCACTTGTCTGAGTATTGTTTACTATTTTTAAACTTCCATTGTTCATACGTGATCCCATAAGAACCTTCATCGTTTAAGTATTTGATATAATCATTCCCATAAGGATAAATCAACAACATCACCTCCAGCGTTCACTATAAATGTATGCGCTTACATCAACTAAAAACACTGAAATAAATAAAAAAATAGTGTCAGGCACCAACTATTTTCTGAAAGGGCCAAACACTTTCGCTGGCTTAAGATGACGGACCTAAAAAATTAGGACCAACCGTGTTAGGTTGATCCTAGTCCCATACTACTGATAATAATTCTTCACCATTTCTCCCATGACCCAGTTCGTTCGGGCTCCTGTCACTCCACTGCTAGGACACTGACCGCTACCACTTGTTATGTCAGCTACAATCGTTTCGACAAGTGGTTGATGGACGTGCTCTGGTCGCTCGAAACTCCATTGCTCCGTTCCGCTCGCTGTCGTTAAAACGATGGGCTCGTTTCTGAAAGTGGAAAAGGTGATTTTCCCAAGGCTCCCCACGATTTCATTCACATCGACATCTTCAAAAGCAGTAAAACACCAATTTCCGACACCATGGACGCCAGATTCAAACTGATATGTACCTGTTACGATATCTTCGGCACGATAATAGCCTGCTTGATTGGAAGCAAATCCTTGCACAGACGTAATCGGTCCAAGTAAAAAATCTAATAGATCAAGCGTATGGCTGGCTAAATCAAAAAATAGTCCCCCGCCTGCCAATTCCGGTTGAACTCGCCATGGAAGATGTTGTGAGTCTAACACATCTTCCGTAGCTTTTTGATATTGTGTTGATGTTACAAACCGTACCTCACCAACTGCCCCATTCTCCAACAGCTCTTTTATTTTTAAAAATCGCTGTTGTGCCCTCCGGTAGTAAGCCACATATAATGGGACTCCTGCCTCTTCACAAGCAGCAATCATTTCCTGGCATTCATCGAAATTGCGGGCCATTGGCTTTTCTACATAAACAGGTTTCCCTGCCTTTGCTGCCTTGATTGTATATTCCTTATGCGAACCAGGCGGTGTTGCAATATAGATAGCATCTACCTCAGAATCGTTTATGAGTTCATCTGCATTATCATACCATTTTGGTACATTGTGCCGGTTTGCATAATCTTTGGCAAGTTCCCCCGTTCTTCTCATAACGGCAACCAACTCAGAATTATTAATTTTTTGGAAGGCTGGTCCGCTTTTCACTTCTGTTACATCACCGCATCCAATGATCCCCCAACGAACTTTATCAAACTTCATCGCACTTAATCTCCTTATTTGCCACAGCACTTTTTATATTTTTTGCCGCTTCCACACGGGCAAGGATCATTTCGCCCTACTTTATTTTCCGTTAAAATTGGACCGTTTTGGGAAATTTCACCCTGCTTGCTTTTATTTCTAAATTCTATTTCTCTTCCAAGTGCTGCTAGCTTCCAATCCATTAGTTCCGGATGTGGCTCGCCTAAAATGGAATAATAACTATAAACAGTCTGTTCAATATCTACGAGGCTTGAGAAGTATTCCTTTTTCATATGATTGCTAATTTCAAGAAGCGCATCTTTAGAAAGATGATGACAGAGCGCTTCGATCAGGATATCCTGGTCTTCAAGTTCAGCTGAATTATGATAAGCCTCTCTTAAAACCTGAACAGCCTGATCTGATTTAATATTTTCGATAACGGAACTAGCAAAAATAATCGAATCCGATTGGTTTAAATAAGGACTAACCGCTTCGACCACCTCATCGGATTGAAAACGAATTAACGCCGATGCAACTTCTTCTAACAAGATATCTTCATCACGGTTTAACAAACTGGCTAGAAATGGGATATGCTTCTCAAGTTTCAGTAATCCAATCATATACACCGTCAAGATTCCATTAAATGAAAACCATTGTTCCTTTAATTCCTCTTGAAGAATCACTTCTACTTCATCTTTAGTGATCCAGCCATTTTGAACGATGCATGCAGCCAGTTTTTTAGCTTGTATGTAAAGTGGATGTTGATAAGAATCGGCTTGGTCAAGAGTATTTATTGTTTTTGCATATTTATTCCAAACTTCTTCTTCCGTACCGTTTACGATTAGCTCATATAATGACCAACGATCCTCACCAATGTATCTTTGCAGTTGCTCTCTATATTTTAGAGCGAGCTTTGGATCAATACGCTCTAACAAATTCACCGCTAAGTGGATCTTGGTCTTGTCCATCTTAGGAATATTTTCTAGTAAAACTTTGACAGCGTCTTCATTGATTTTCATGTTTTCTATGTAGATTAAAATAGAGGATTGCTTGTCCTGGTTTTTAAAGGCTTCCTTCAATAATTCGATTGTCCATTCTTCTGGGACGTTTGGATAATCGTGTAATCCATGAAGCACCGTTTCTTGAATTAATATATCATTGCTAATCAAGTGCGGTTTAATTTTTTCTAAAAATGTCAAAAATGTAATCCCCTCCACAATACAATTGCTCAATCTCAATTTAATTATATTCTTTTTTGTCACCAGCACCAAACAAGATTGCTTCTAATTAAACAAAAATTATGCCATGAAAATATTTCATACAAAGTGAATCTTACATCAGCTCGAATATCATCTTTTCATACCTTTTATTCTAATGATTTTAAAGAATAAAGAACCCTCATGAGTACATTATAAAAAAGGCATGACCATATACAACTTACAAGGGGGATTTTTATGAGCGACTTTTTAGGATTATTCGGTGATGATAAATCACAAACCACTGAAAGTGAAAATAGCCAAACCAATATGAGTAATCAAGGGAACGATCCCAGTACAAGTACCCAGGGTACTCAAACCGACGGCTCTCTCCAGCTTCATAAAGAAGAGTTAGACATTATAAAGAATAATGTCGATGCTGGACAAGTAGTTATTTCTAAAGATGTCGTTGAGGAACAAAGAACTGTCGACGTTCCTGTGATGCACGAGGAAGTTGTCATAAAAAGAACACCCTTGAATAACGAACGTAGCGATAGATCCTCTATATCTCAAGAAACCATTACTATTCCTGTTACCCAGGAGCAAGTTGAGGTAAACAAGTATACGGTTGCGACCGAGGAGATTTCTGCTTCGAAACGTCAAATTGAGGATACTCAGAAAGTCCAAGAGACACTCAGACACGAAGAGGCTCATGTTGATACAACCGGAAGTGTCGATATCGTTTCCGACGGGTCAAGCTTTAACGATATAAATAATAGCTAAAAACAAAAACACCTTTTCATTGCTGGGCAATGGAAGGGTGTTTTCACTACTTTCCAATGGAGGGAGAGATTAAGTTGCCTGAAAAGAAGAATGGCCATCGAGAAGATAAAACGCTCCAACTACATAAGGAAGAATTGCAGGTTAACAAGAAGTGGGTTGAGACGGCTGATGTTAGAGTATATAAGAAAACGTATACCGTGGAGAAACAAATTGTCGTCCCTATATTCCGTGAAGAGCTAATTATTGAGAAAAAGATATTAAATCCAGAAAGTGGAACAACTACACAAATTGAAACCACTCATATTCCTCTAAGCGAAGATCGTATTGAGGTCATATTAAACCCAACTATCCTTAATGATGTAGAAATTTTTAGGAATGAGTTTGAAGAGATTATTCAGATTAACGAAAATGTGAAAGAAGAAAAAGTCCAAATAGATACAATTGGGGATGTAAAAGTAGTGGTTGATGATAAATTGTAGAAAGCTATAATAATGTAAAAACTCGCCACGATAATATTGGCGAGTTTTTACATTATGACTCTTAGCTAAATTAAAATGTTAATCCATGACCAAGTTTATAAATATTCCCGTCGCTATCTTTATAAGCATAGTTAAATCCTTCAGGCATATATTCGTCCTTGACATAACCCGGTACATCATTTCTCGACACGCACTCACCATTTTCATCAACCGCAATGACCGCTTCACTCGCTGGCAATGTCAACGGTAACACACCTACTGGTGAGCTATTGCCCGCCATAACCTCATACTGTGCCTTATAGTAGGTATCATATCCAGCGATCAATGCATCTGCCAATGGTTCAACATTTCCAAGGATCCATGGCAGAATGACATTAACACTCATGATTACTTTTCCACCACGAATATGGATACTGTCGGCCACTTCCTTTAAATGGTTCATCCCACTCAAAGTCGTTTCTTGGTAGGAAGTACCATCCAAAGCAGCTACCGTTTTATCTTCGCATATTTCAAGTTCTAATAGTCCTGGTGTCGCATTGAAATAAGCTCCAGATTTGGGACTTAAAAACAATATAGCTACATCAGCTTCTTCATAGTTATCGGTCAAAGTAAATTGACCAAGCTCTTGACATTCCTGTCTAGCTTTTTCAGTATAAGAAGTTGCTCGTTCGGTCTCCTTTTGGAAAACTTCCACATAAACCTTCTTACCCTCCAGCTTTTCAGCTGTTAAAGGTAAGGTCTGCTTCTGATTCTTAAGCACAGTTACCGATTTTTTATGCGCTTCATAAGCAGCTTCCCAGTTTGCTGGATTTTCCACCACTTCAGCAGCATGGTCGGGTGAAACATACGTACGGTCATCAAATAGTCCTAAAGCAAACATTTCTGTAAGCAGTCGTACATTGGCTTCATTAATCCGCTTCTCACTGATCCATCCCTTTTCGATCGCTTTTTTTAGGTTTTCAATATCATTAGTGTCAGAAATAAGATCTGTCCCCGCATTAATCGCTTTAGCAAAACGTTCCGCCTCGCTTAATGTTTCAACGCCCCAGCTCATTTTACTTGTGACGCCGCTGTCGCTATTTATATAACCTTTGAACCCTAGTTTTTCTCTAAGGATCGTATTTAAGAAATAATGATTAAATGTAAAACCAACCTCTTCGAAAGGAATGTCTTCCCCTTCGAATTCTTGAACCACACTTTTCTTGATACTAGGAATCGAATAATATGGCATCATGGATGAAGTCCCATGTTCTACCGCTGCCCGAAACGGAGGCAGGTGATACTTTTCTAGGCTTCCTGGAGTTGGATACAGGTTCCATTTACCCTCTTCATAATGTGGATCAAATCCATTTTCCCTTGGTCCACCGCCAGGAAAATGCTTGGTCGTCATAGCAATACTATGATTTCCGAGGGTCTTCCCTTGAAAGCCGTCAATGATGCGGCCGATAACATCAGAAATAAATTCTGGGTCTTCACCGAATGTACCATATATCCGCTGCCATCTCGGGTCCGTAACAGTATCCGCCATATACATATATCCTTTTCTTAATCCAACCGCATCCCACTCATCATGTGCGATTTGGGCGAATTGGCTAATAAGTGAGGCATCACCGCCATTTTTCATATCTCCTTTTGCCGCTGCAGCAAGTCCTAACGTTCCAGGCCAAGTGGAAAAAATCCCAGCTGCATCATTCATACCAAAAATGAATTCAGTATTTTCGTTTCTTGAATTCGATGCGATTAAACATGGAATACCAAGACGTGACCCCTCACATACTTCATTCATGGTATTCACCCATTCTGCCATTTCGGATGGGCTCCAATTGTCTCTTAGAATAAAGTGGCGCAAATGCATGTTTTCAATCGTATGCGTGGTACCATATACTTTTGCTAAAGCAAAAATAGTTTCGCCCTTTTCAACAATTCCTTCATCTAACACGCCATCATGGCTTGTCTTACTCTTATCTTTTTGAGAAAGCCCCATCTGACGAGAATTAATAAGCATCATACCGACCTTTTCATCGGTATTCATCAATGAGACTAGGTTGTCCGCACGTTCTTTCGGACTCAAACGCCAATCCTTATATGGTTCTAATTTCCCGCTGTTATTCAGATCTTTAAATTTTAATCCATCAACTTCAATAATGTTCTTGACTCTTACTTCTAAATTCGGTTGTTTATGGTTAACTTCCATGTGAATGCCTCCTTAACTTGTTCATCCCCATCTTTCGGGAAAGTTGGGACAAGTGATAGATTCATGTTAGCAATTTGAGTTCGTTTCCACATCCATTATTGTTAACTTTTATATAAAATTGCACACTATTTTAAAATATTTTTTATAAATAAAATTTATTTAGAGTGAATTTGAATCAAATTTATAAAATTACAAAGATAACGTTAGAAGAGGCAATGATTTTAATCATGCTCCTTTTTTTCTAATGGTTTGCTCCCTTTATACTCTGTAGCTGTCATTCCATTTATTTCTTTAAATACTTTACAAAAATAATTATAGCTGCTAAAACCCACTTGAATACCAATATCTGTAATAGATAAATGCCCCTGTTCCATAAGAAAAATTGCCTCTTCGATCCGCTTTTTATGAATATAATCAATGACACTTATATTCAATTCTTTTTTAAATTTCTTCGCAAGATATGCTCGATTAAATCCAATTTCAGCTGCTACAGATTGCACATTTATAGTTTCCTTAAAGTGGATATTTATATACATTAATGCTTTCCTTACAACAGGACTATATCCATTAACAGCAAAATTCTTAACCGCATCACAATATTCTTCAATCATACTGAAATTTATCGCATCTAAATCGGACATCGCTACCGCTGCCTCAATCTTAAGTGCGAATTTTTCCGAAATAGCATGTAAATATTGAGGTTCAACCCCTCCCTTAGCAGCAGCCAATCTATTCATAGTATTACTTGAAAAGCTAAGATTTTTTTTCGCCCGCAAAGGATTCCCTGGAACTCTATAGGAAAAATCACCTGTGAATTCAATCAAAGCTTTCATTGCATTTTCTTTATCCCCAGTTTCGATAAAATGTAAAAATTTCTTTTCTGCCTCATACCTTAGCTTAACTTCCAAACCATCTTGGCCATAATCCTGCGGCTGTACATCCGGTTGATATTGCTCACTATGCTTTTTTGTCGTACTGAAATGGGAGTCAACTCGTGGATTCGCTAATAGATTCACTAACAAATCGCCAATTGCTATGTATGATTGTCCCAAATAGGGTAAGGATTTATAAAAATTCTCAATTGGTTTTACCCAATTATTTTCAAGATGATTTTCCCTCATCGCATTCCAAATAAAATGGTCAGTGACCCGCTCATTCAAGAAAGGCCCAACCAAAACCATTCCTTGAAACAGTTCTTCCTCGTTTATAGGCATCGCCATATACGATAGTTGGAATGAATCTGTATGAATACAAAAACTGTTCTTATTTGCCTTTTCTAAAGCTTTTTTAAGATCCAAATAGATTTTCTTTCGAGCTTCTGCAAAAATTAGGGGTTCACTATCATCAGATATGTGCAGAATCGTTTGAAATTGATGATCGACCGCTTGTACATCAATATTAAAAGCATTTTTAATTAGCCAACATTTACTTAGCAGTTCATCCACTAATATCACCCTTCAGAATCCTTTAAAACTATGTAATAAAATCAAAGAAAGAATGTAATCCACTGAAAATCCAGCAAAATTTTAATACTATAAACTCATTGCTTGGACTAACTATCTCTCCGAAAACCGCGAAACTATCTTGATTTCAGAGAATTTACTTTTTGTTTTATTATAGAAGTTTATGCGAAATTATCAAACTTCCAATGGATTTGGAAACCATGAAGATACTCCAATCAATGAAATTTTCCAAGTATGGTTGGATTTAAAAATTCTTTTTTCTCATCAACATATATAACCGATTTTAGTCGACATATATTTTTGTCAAATTCGTGAACATATAAGCACAGATACTGTTCGCAAGAAATTTTGTTCCAGTAAACACTTTATTTTAATAACTAATTTTGCTAATATTAACATATAGTTATTAAAAATAACCAAGGAACTATTTGAGGTGTTTATATATGGAGACAGAAAATAAATTATGCAGCAAAGTTGAAGCGTGCTATCATATTATGGGAAAAAAATGGATGGGTTTGATCATCCATACATTAATGGAGGAACCAAAAAGATTTAGTGAAATCCATACCTTTATACCAGATTTAAGTAAAAGAGTATTAAATGAACGTATGAAAGAGCTTGAGGATCTAGGAATTGTGTTAAGAAATGTTATTGCAGACCGTCCTGTACGGACCGAATATTCGTTAACCAAAAAAGGAACGGAACTTGGACGATCTCTTAAAGGTCTTGAGGAATGGGCAGATAAATGGTTATAGATAAAAATACCTCTCCATAATTTATTATGGAGAGGTATTTTTACTGTTTCTTAATGCTGAATGCACTTCAATATAAAAAAAAAAAACACCTTTATCATTTTACTAAGATAAAGGTGCTTAAATAACTCTATTTAGAAATACGTATTAATAATCTGTTTTTAAACAGTCGTTTTCCAGTCTGCAGCAAATTTTTCAATCCCTTGATCTGTTAATGGATGTTTTGATAATTGCTCAATTACCTTGAATGGAATCGTTGCAATATGAGCTCCAGCCATCGCTACACGGGTTACATGATCTGGATGACGAACAGATGCAGCAATGATTTGTGAATTCAAGTTTTGAATCTGGAACATCTTAGCAATTTTTGCGACTAATTCTACACCATCTTCGTTAATATCATCCAACCGGCCTAAGAATGGTGAAACATAAGTTGCACCTGCTCGTGCAGCGAGCAATGCTTGGTTCACACTAAAAATCAAGGTAACGTTGGTTTTTACACCTTTTTTCGTTAGATAACGGCAAGCCTCTAATCCATCTAACGTCATTGGAAGTTTAATGGTGATATTTTTATCGCCACCGTTAATTTTAATAAGTTCGTTTGCTTCTGTAATCATTTGATCAGCAGTCAAAGCATTAGGCGTTACCTCGGCAGATACAGACTCAACCTCAGGTACAGCATTAAGGATTTCAGCAATACGGTCTTCGAATTTTACTCCCTCTTTTGCCACTAAAGAAGGGTTGGTTGTTACTCCTGATAACACACCAATTTTATAGGCTTTTTTGATTTCCTCTAGGTTTGCAGTATCAATAAAAAATTTCATAATCTTTTTCCTCCAATTTTAATAAAATAAATGCTTTTTTTAATTCTTTTCGACAGCATGTCCACCAAACTCATTTCTTAATGCTGCTACAACTTTACCTGTAAAGGTGACCTTCTCCAAGGAACGATATCACATGAATAAAGACTTGGCAATAACTGGCGTAGCAATTAAATCAAAAGACCTTTATTATTTTTCCCTCAAATAGCCCCAATATTTTGTCAGATTTTGTTAAACCATACTTCTTAAGTGATTAGACAAAAGTCATTGAATCCATTTTTATTCCCACATGTTCGTCCTTTCTACCCACGAACTTTTGAGATTATGTTTTTATGACTATCCAAGGTAGGTTTTATCTCCCTTCAACTAAAGCTGGATTCCTCATTATTAATTTGTCCAACTTTCATTGGTTACTTTATGTAACAAGAATATATCTATCCGACAAAAATCGTCAAGTAAAATATCTTGAATTAATGATATTTATTTCATCAGTTAAATTTTCTACAAATAAAATTAACAAAACGAAACCTCGCTACAATGTTGTGAGCGAGGTTTTTTTCTTACTTAGCCAAATGTAAAATCTGTACAACATCAGCTTCATGTAACTTAACAAAATTGCCTAGTGGTCCTCTTTCTGTTCCCTTTTTAGCCATTTCCTCCAAGTGCTCTTCACCAATACCAGCTTCTTTCAATGTTACCGGCATACCGATGGAGCTAAAGAATTGTTCTATTTTCTTGATTCCTGCTAAAGCGGTTTTTTCTAAATTGTTTAAGTCAATTTCTACATCCCAGACTCGATTAGCAAATTGAACAAATCTATTTACATCATGTTTATACACATGTTTCATCCAGGCTGGGAATACAATCGCCAAACCTGCTCCATGTGCAATATCATAAATGCCGCTGATCTCATGTTCAATATCGTGGCTTCCCCAATCACCAACTCTTCCTGTCCCTAACAAATCATTATGCGCAATTGTGCCTGACCACATGATCTCAGCTCTTGCATCGTAATTGGTTGGGTCCTCGATGACTGTATGTGCATTATTTATAATGGCACGTAATGCCCCTTCACACAATCGATCTGTTAATTCTACATTCTTTTCATTGGTGAAATATCTTTCTAAGATATGCGCCATCATATCTGTGATCCCACATGCTGTTTGATAAGATGGTAAGGTGTATGTAAGTACAGGGTTTAGAATGGAAAACTTAGGACGCATGGTCGAATGACCCGTCGATCGCTTATACCATCCATCTTCGTTCGTAATAACCGTGCCCGAGCTAGATTCACTTCCCGCTGCAGGTATGGTTAACACAACTCCGATTGGCAAACAGTCTTGAACAGTAGATTTCCCTTCAAAGAAATCCCAAACATCCCCATCATATTTCGCACCAGCAGCGATCGCTTTGGCCGAATCAATTACACTTCCTCCACCTACAGCAAGAATAAGGTCAATGTTATGTTCCTTACAAAGGGCAACTCCTTCTCTAACAAGGCTGACTCGAGGGTTCGGCTTTACTCCGCCCAATTCAATTATTTCTATGCCCTGTTCAAGCAATGACTGCAGAATCCTATCATATAGTCCGTTAGTCTTGATACTACCTCCGCCATAATGCAAGAGAAGTTTTTTTCCATAAACAACGGCCTCTTGACCTACTAATTGCTCCTGATCTTTACCAAATATTAACTTTGTACTATTTTGAAAAACAAAATCTATCATGTTTATCCCTCCCACACAATATAGTAAACTTTTAAGAGATTAAAAACAATCGCTTTCATTCCTATTATTATCAATGGTGCCTGACACTTAAAGAATGCTCTTATGGTTTCTGACACTTTTTTGTTTCTGACAAAAAATCGTCTGTCGTCCCTCATGTTCATTTTCCTCATAAAAAAGAACTTTCCAATCACTAAACTCAGCCAATAATTCTCCAGGTAGCAGTTTATATTGATCGGATACTCCCTGACTCTCTTTTTTTGGAGACTTATAAAAGGTTTCCATAAAGAAATATCCATTGTCTTTAACGATTGATTTAACCAGCGGAAATAGTGATCGATCAAGATAATACGTGATGACAATCAAACTAAAAGAACTATTATTCAAATTAAGGTGGGTCATTTCCGTCAGATCGCACAAACGAGGAAAAATAGCGAGCTTTTGCTTTCCTGCTATTTCCTCGAGATAGTTGACAGCTACATCTGATATATCAATCGCTTGTACTTGAAAATTTAATCGTGCCAGAAACAGACTGTTTCCACCAAGCCCACATGCAAGATCGAGCGCAGACCCGCCGGTTAAATAAGGTGACAGGATTGCTAATCTCTCATTCGGCATTGGTGCTTCCAATTGATTTATACGTTCTTTATATTTGCTATTCCATTTATTTTTCGGATTCATTTGGAACTCCTTAACTGTGACTGGATAATAATTCGAGATAGTAGTAATCAATAAGTCAAAAGTGGATGGTCAAATTTTTTGTTAATTGGATGGTTATTTTCTATATCATAAACTTTAATATAAGAATCATACATTGAAACTTTAATGAAAAGTCCATAATTTTGGCAAAAAATTATTTATTATTAAATAATTCAGTTTCTTTTGATTATTAATCTTAGTGAGGATGAAACATATGAAGTTTGGTATGGCTCTTATTATTATCGTTTTAGTAGCTGCCCTGATTGGTACACTTGCGCTTACAGGAAAACCTGATGAGGACTATAAAGGTTCAACAAAACAAAACACAGTACGGTTGACGGCTATTTATGTGATTGTCATCTTAGGTGCAATCGGAGGATTGGCTTGGTATATTACGATGAACTAAACATTTATGAGTATCCCCATAGCTGAAGCTAGGGGTTTTACGCTGCTTTTTGATAACTTTTCCTTTAATAGTGATTAATAAATCTATGGCATTTGCACATATTAACCAAAAAAGGTGTGATTGCCGATGGATTTTCCCACTATTAAAACGAATTTTTGGGATGCAATATTTGCTATTCCAATCATTATACTGTTAACTCAACTAATTAAGGTTTTTTTCAAAATACCGAAATGGTTTGTACCTACGATTGCACTTATTTTTGGGCTGGGAATCTCAATTTTTATTAGTCACAAGCACAACACCCTTGGCGGAATATTTATGGGTTGGTTTTATGGATATGCAGCGATCGGAACATATGCTTCATTAAAAACAAATATTATTGCTTTCAGAAATAAACAAAGGAAATAGTATAAATCGCATATCTCTCCATTAAAAAAGCACTTTAGTCTTCTCCCACTTCAATTATTATCTTTCTCCATATCTCATGACATCTTTAGGCCTTAATGAAACAAGCACATTAATACTAAAAAAGTGCACTATAAAGTATAATAATGTATGTAAATTAGACATCTAAAGAAGGAGCATCTTTCATGGGTTTTATTGTTTATTTTGTTCTAATTATGATCATTCCACTATTAGTGCAAATGTACTTGAGAAATACCTATTCTAAATTTTTAAAAGTAGGAGCTTCCTCGGGTTTAACTGGAGCCCAGGCAGCTAGAAGAATCTTGGATCAAAATGGTTTGTATGATGTGTCGGTCGAACAAGTGTCTGGTCATTTATCCGATCACTATGATCCAAAAAGTAGAAGTGTTAGACTTTCCTCCACTAATTACAATGGTACTTCGATTGCATCGATTTCCGTTGCGATCCACGAGGTGGGTCATTGTTTACAGCAAAGGGACCGATATGTACCTTTACGCGTGAGACATGCATTAGTGCCTGTGGCTAATATCGGCTCTAATTTTTCATTTATCTTAATTTTAATAGGGTTACTTCTTTCTTCAGCCAACCTTTTATTACTAGGAATCATAGCAATGGCCGCGGCCGTGCTATTTCAGGTTGTTACATTACCGGTGGAATTCAATGCAAGTTCAAGAGCACTGAATGTAATGATTGGTTCTGGTTTGATTAGAAATGAAGAAGAGTATCGGGCGAGGAAAGTACTAAATGCTGCGGCATTAACATATGTGGCTGCGACTGTAGTAGCTGTAGCTGAATTACTTCGTTTTGTTCTAATGTTTACAGGAATGCGGAATGATGAGGACTAATAAGATAATTGATGTTGTGAATAGTCCTAGTAAATTTTAATCAAGCTTATAGTATCGCTTGTCCTATCTCTTGCATACTATATACTAAGACGATAGGAAGCACCTTTCGTCACCTTAGATTGACTATTTTTAGTCAGTCTTTTTTTAGGTCTACAACCCCAAAACAATAAATGATGTTTTTTCTAAGCCTAATAAGAGTTAGTTTACATAATATTATTACAGTAATAATGAATTGAATATTTCTAGCCAACACAATTTTCATATATATACCCATCTGATAATATTACCAATTGCATTTTAAAATGTATAAGCGTTGCTTTTTTAGGTTTTTTATTCAATATGTTATACTGTGCAGTATACCTGCGTAACAAAGAAAGATTGCATTGTAGGAGTGTGTTATATGAATTACAAGGTTGTCATCTTAGATATTGACGGAACGATCGTCCCGCATGGAAAAACGCTAAGTCCTGCCACAAAGGATGCGATTCAGCGGTTACGAGAGAAAAAAATAAACGTGGTTATAGCAACGGGGAGAGCTCCCTATTTTTCAGAGTCCATCCTTTCGGAAACTGGGGTCGACTCGATGGTCTTTTTTAATGGATCGTATGCCTATCATGAAGGAAAAGAAATATACAAGAATGCGATTGAAAAACATGTTTTAGAGAGAGTACATCTTTTGTCCAATGATTATCAACATCCACTGACTTTTTTGGGAGGTACGAGCTTTAAAGCTACCGATCTAAGCCATCCATTCGTCGTGGAAGCGTACCAACATGATCCGTGGAAGCCCGAACTTGCCCCGCCTCAATTTTGGACCGAACAGGATATTTATCAAATGTTCCTTCATTGTGACGTGGAGGAAGAGGCTTCTTATCAAACAAAGATTCCGGAATTAGATTTCAGAAGATGGAGTTCAGGAGCAAGAACCTGTGACGTGAATTTGTCCAATTCCAATAAAGCAGTTGGTTTGACTAAATTGTTGGAAAGGTTCGGCATTGCACCTGATGAAGCTGTTGCCTTTGGCGATGGTTTAAATGATATGGAAATGCTGTCATTGGTCGGAATGGGAGTAGCCATGGGAAATGCCCGCGATGAATTGAAACAAGTAGCCGATATGGTCACACTCTCCGCCGAAGAAGACGGAGTTCGCTACGGATTAAAGCGCCTCGGTTTAATTTAATCGTCGCGCCCTTTTATTTCCAAGTAGAGCTTAGAAGAAATACATACGGCTAATAGGGACCAAGGAGTGAAAAAATGAATTTGGCCATGAAGTGATCCCAGAAGAAAAAATTGAGTATTGTAGAGATTTATGTAATGAACTCATGACCTATCAAAAATCAAAAGCATACATAACACCGGAATTGTTTGACAGCATGAATTTTGACACACGAATGATTCCTTCTATAAAAAGCGCCTTACACAATTACATTGTGGTAGTGAAAGATGATGAGAAAATCGTCGGTTATGTCTATTCTGTTAGTCATGAGATTTTGGATGGTTTTATTACTGTTTTACGAAGTAAAGAATATAATGAAACTTCCCTATTTTGGAAGATTCTCTGTAACGTATTTTGCATCAAATTTTGTATTTAAAAAATGGCTCAGTTCACTGTTCTGAGCCATTCCTTATTTTAATCTTTTAAAGCTTAATGAACTAAAGCACTTGCACTCTTATGTTGAAGAAGGATTTTTCATTGTGTATCGTACCAAGCAATGATCATATTAGGTTAAGTCTAGTTGTCTATTTACTTTAGATGCCAGTTTTAGTACCGATGATTACCGTGGCGTCCAATTCATCATTTCTGGCTACTTTCGGGATAAGCCCCATACTAGAAAAAATTTCAAAGGTTTGGTATGCTTGCTGTTCGCTCGTTTCTAACAAAAGGTGCCCTCCCGGAGCTAACCAGAGAGGTGCCTCTTTCGCTACCATACGCTGTAGCTCAAGTCCGTCCTTCCCTCCGTCAAGGGCCAGTATTGGTTCATACAGGCGAGCCTCCCGGGGAAGCAGCTTGATCGCCTCGGTAGGTACGTAAGGAGCATTAGCAACTACGATGTTCACACGGCCTTGAAGGGACTGGGGTAGGGCTGTATACAAGTCCCCTTGAAAAACGTGGCCACCAAAAGCTGTTATGTTGCCTCCAGCACAGCTTACTGCAGCGGGGTCGAGGTCAACAGAGTACAAGGCTACCCGTCCTAAAGTTGCTGCAAGAGCTGCACCTACAGCTCCTGACCCGCAACACATATCAACAACGATATCCCCTAAACAAGTTAGGGTTTCTGCCTGACGGACAAGAAACTCTGTTCGTTTGCGAGGCACGAAGACCTCAGAGTCTATCTTTATCCTCAGACCACAGAACTCTGTGTACCCAATGACGTGTTCAAGAGGTATCCCCTCGGTTCGCATTTCGACCATTTTCATAAGGTCATCCAATGTCGGTGCTTCAGATATAAGTAGCAGTGCCTCTTCGTCTGCAAAAACACTACCAGAAGTCCGAAGCTTATGGATGATAATTTCTTCAGTTTGGTCATCCATATAAAATTTAATTTGCTTTACTATTGATACCACCCAATCTTTCCTTATAAGTTGGCTTTTATTTATTCCTTTAAATTCGCAAGAATCTGGAAAATCTGTCCTCTATGGTAGATAACCCACTCAGTTTCTGGTTCAAAATCTGGTAAAGGTAATACCAATAAATTTTTTCTCTTATCTTTTTTCTCCTCTCTTTTAATTCATATATTCTCTGTGAAAGTTAATGTTCCTTCTTAAACTAACGAACCAAAGCTTAAGTAAAAACTTTCACAATCTATTAATAAAAAATGACCATCAATTTAACTTACAATTTGATGGTCATTTTACATTACATTTTTAATGTTTTGCGAGAGTTAACTGAACCTGTTATGGATTTACACCTCTCTTTTCACCTATGCTGCTCCCAAATATCTACCTTCTTCTTATTACAAATTAACACCTTTCATGCCAGCTTCATGGTAACGTTCTCCAGCTGCAACACCCCGAGGAGCAACTTCGTTTATACGTGCTAAGTCAGTTTCTGTTAACGATACATCAAGAGCCCCGACATTTTCCTCTAAGTATTGGACCCTCTTCGTGCCTGGGATTGGAACAATGTCATTTCCTTGACCTAGCAGCCAGGCAAGGGCAAGCTGGGAAGGCAGGCAGGCTTTTTCCCGTGCTATTTCGATAATTTTATTGACCAGTTCCAAATTTTTCTGGAAGTTTTCTCCTTGGAATCGAGGAGAAAAGCGGCGATAATCATCGGCTGCTAAGTCTTCAAATTTCTGAATCTGCCCTGTTAGAAATCCTCTTCCTAATGGACTGTAAGGGACAAAACCGATTCCCAGTTCCCGGCAAGTGGGCAGAATATCATCTTCGACGTCACGGCTCCAAAGGGAATACTCGGTCTGAACAGCGGTAATCGGATGAATAGCAAAAGCACGTCTAATAGTTTGGGAGGCTGCTTCTGACATACCTAGAAAGCGCACTTTCCCTTCCCTAACTAAATCCGACATTGCGCCGATTGTTTCTTCAATTGGTGTGTTTGGGTCGACTCGATGTTGGTAGTATAGATCGATATGATCCACACCTAAGCGGCGAAGGCTAGCTTCACAGGCTTCTTTGACATATTCAGGGCGGCCATTTATTCCCAGAAAAGCTCCATCTTCAGATCTTACATTTCCAAATTTAGTGGCAACAACCACTTGATTCCGACGACCTTTAATTGCCCGTCCGAGTAATTCTTCATTTTTACCTACGCCATACATATCAGCTGTGTCGAGAAGCGTAATCCCCATTTCAATGGCACAATGGATTGTTTTAATAGACTCGTCGTCATCTCTCCCACTGTAAAAATCCGACATCCCCATACAGCCTAGTCCAAGCGCCGATACTTCCAGCCCAGTTTTACCTAATATTCTTTTTTGCATTCCAACACACCTTTCTCCATGTCGTTCCGTATTAAGAACATTATAATACGCTAATTACATTGAGTAAATGAGTTAAAGATACTAGTGAATATAGAAAAGGGGCTCTATTTTACCTATACCCGATAAACTAACTGACTTCGGTATGATAAAGCACCTATTTCTAACCCTAACCCAATAAATTATCTGACATCAGTAAGATAGAGCGATTCTTAATGCTTATGCAAAGATAGGAACCTTTAATCACAGAGAAAAAAGACTAACCGCGAATAGTTAGTCCCTGACCGAAGAAATTACAATATTCCTTTTAACGATTCCATTACTTGATCAATCTCATCTTTCGTCGTAAACCTGCCTAAGCTAAAGCGGATCGCACCCATCCCCACCTCTTCAGGAACATCCATCTCTTTTAATACCGGTGATAATTCAATGCTGCCGGCATGACAGGCTGATCCAGTTGAAGCCGCTAAATATGGGATGGCTGACAACAAGTCTTGACCGATTTTTCTTACAAAACTTACATTTAAAGTATTGGGCAGACGTTCCTCAGGGTGTCCATTCAATACTACCTGGTCTCCAAACGCATCCTGTAATTGCTGCCAAAAATAGTCGGTCAAATCTTTTATGCTACGATTTCCTACCTGTTGTTTAGCAATTTCACTAGCTATTCCTAATCCCACTGCTAGTAAAGTATTTTCCGTGCCGGCACGCAGGCCAAACTCATGCCCAGCCCCATGTATGAGTGGTTCCAATTCGATTCCCTCTCGTATATAGAATGCTCCAATTCCTTTCGGAGCATAGAGTTTATGGCCGGCAATCGTGAGCATATCTACCTTCAAATCATCCACATTAACCGGGACTTTTCCAACCGATTGAGAAGCATCCGTATGAAAAGCTATCCCATACTCTTTAGCTATATCCCCGATCGCTTTGATTGGCTGTAAGGTACCTGTTTCATTATTGGAATGCATAATCGAAATCAGGATCGTTTCCTTAGTGATCGCCTTTTCTATTTCTTCTAGTGTAACTTTCCCAGTCCGATCCACGTCTACATATGTGACCTTTGCCCCAATTTGTTCGAGGAATTTGCATGGATTCATGATCGCAGGATGTTCAATTTTAGAAGTAATGATATGGTTCCCTTTATGCCGATTTTTAAAATAAAAACCTTTTAATGCAAGGTTATTGGCTTCGCTGCCCCCACTTGTGAAAATAAGCTCACTAGAGGAACAACCAATTAACTCAGCAACCTGTTTTCGGGCACTATGTAATAATTCTTTTACTGGTCTCCCCGCCCAATGTAAGGCGGATGGATTCCCATAAAAATCATCTAGCAACGGTTTCATGGACTCTACTACTTCAGGAGCCATAGGTGTGCTGGCATTGTAATCAAGATAAATTTTTTCCATCGATTGATTCATTCCCTTCCACTTCTAAACCGATGATTAAACCATGACCTTCGCACTGTTTTTAATAAATTCTAAGAACAAATTATTCATCTCAGCGTTTGTACTTGCCATGGATTCAGGATGCCACTGAACACCCACAGTAAATGTGGTTGGATGGCTATATTCTACTGCTTCAACGATTCCATCGGATGATTGTGCAACGATACGAAGATCGCTGGCTACCTCACCGATTGCTTGATGATGAAGACTATTCACTCGGATACGATCAGATCCTACTATTTCAAACAATCTACTATTTTTGGAGATGGTCACCCAATGGGTATCTTGACTTCTATCAATCTTCTGAGAGTGTTGGATTGGTTCAATGACTTGACTCGGGATATCCTGAATTAATGTTCCTCCCAAAGCGACATTCAAAATTTGCACACCTCTACAAATCGCAAGAAGGGGAATATCGTTCTCAAGCGCATATTTAACAATCGCTATCTCTGCCAAGTCCCGCTCTGGTGTAGTTGGACCTAAGTGGTGATGTGGATCCTGATTAAAAAGTTTAGGATCGACGTCCTCTCCCCCGCTTAGGATAATTCCATCACATAAACCAAGCGTTTCTAAAGAAATTTCGGGGTTAATATATGGAAGGATAATAGGAATCCCACCATTGGCGACAACACTTTTATGGTAATCATGGTGCACATAAACACCTTCCATATAGTCGTTATGTTTAACATAGGCACCCGTTATGCCGATAATTGGTTTTCTGTTCATCTTTCTTCCCCCTATGACTTTGACACTAATATTGCTATCTTAACACAATAACTTTTCAATACAGCAGTGAAAAAATTTACATAATCTTAAAATGAACTTCATATATTAATCTGTATTGCAAATATACAATAATATTAACATGATCAAAGGATGGAGATACTATGGAGCATGTTCTTTACAATGGAAAGAAATATATTATCCTTTACACGTACGATACTGGATACTGCGAGATTAAAGAAATAGAAAGTGTTCATAATGTACAATTGGTTCATTTATCAGAATTAAAAAATCTAACTTAAAAGATAAAGCTGGAAAAGGAAAAACTCCTTAACCAGCTTTTTTAATGCGTAGATGTGTTAAACTAGGCTGTTGATTTCCGCTCCAATCAACTTGGCTATAAAATCAACAATGACCTTAAACACAGCCTAATGCTTAAAAAGTTGTATGATTTTTTTAATTGATTAAATTATTTAAATATTTTATTAAAAATTATTTCGAAATCCGAAAAAGATGTTAAAATCTATTTATTAAATTGAAATAGATTGTAGGGGATTGGATGAATAAGAATAAAAAGCTATGGCTTATTTATGGGATGTTATTTTTTGCCACGGCTACATGGGGAAGTGCGTTTCTTGCTGGTAAAGTCGCCGTAAAAGACTTTGAACCAGCAACCGTTGCTTTTTTACGTTTTTTGGGGGCTGCTATTCTATTGTTTCCGCTTATGTGGTTGATGGAAAAAAATCGAAAGAGGCCAACTCTCAAAGATTATGGATTATTTGCCGTACTTGGATTAACAGGCATTGCAATTTATAATATTTGTTTTTTTATAGCTACCAAACATGCACCGGTTATTAAGAGTTCCTTATTTATTGCCTCAAACCCAGTACTGATCGTCCTTTTATCAGGATTATTTTTAAAAGAAACAATCACCAAAAACCATGTGATTGGAATGGTGATTGCCCTTACTGGGGTTACCTTCATTATTACCGATGGTCACCTACTCTCACTGTTCCAATACGGTTTTGAGACGATCGACTTTGTTTTACTAGGTGCGGTAATAAGCTGGGCATTGTACAGTGTGGTTGGTAAAGTCGTTTTAAAAAAATTCAGCGCAGTGGAATCCACTACTTATGCTGTTGCTTTTGGTACCATATTTTTATTTCCGTTCGCATATGCGGAAACATCCTGGCACGAAGTACAAAACGCTAGTGTTTCAACCTGGATCGCCATTTCGCATATGAGCATATTTGTAACAGTTGTTTCATTTATCATGTACTATTACGGCATAAAAGAGGTTGGTGCTGCAAAGGCTTCTATCTTTATTAATGTGATGCCGTTATCAGCTGTCTTGATGGCTACCTTCTTTTTAGGTGAGACCTTTACATTGGCTCAAGGAATAGGTGCCGCCTTTGTTTTAACTGGGGTATATATTGGAACCAACACGAAACTATTTAGAAGAAAATTACAAGCAGCATGACTTAAAGGTCAAAACGGCAGTGATTTAGCTAATCACCGCCGTTTTCTTTTTATTTTTATTAATTTCACACCTTAAAAAGATGAAACAATGGAAGAGACGATATGCCGAGAATCCCATTGTCCTTCGGAAAAAGAAATGATTGGATATTTTTTCGGGAAAAGCATTTGAGTAATTTCATCAATCGAGCGACCTTGCTTGTGGAAATTTCCCACTTCACCGGAAAGATTCTCAAGATAATCTAATTTTTGCTTCATCATACTTTTTCCATCCTTAATATAACCAGCATGACAGCAAAACAGGGCTTGAAAGTCAAAGCTGAGCAGCCTGCGAATCGAATCGATAATAACCGGAATGGATTCGCTGTCCATAATGACCTTCGTTTTCGGTGTTACGAATAAATCACCTGAAAATAATCGGCCAGATTCTTCATGAAAAAAAGAGACATGGTCATCGGCATGTCCTGGCGTATAGATGACTTTCCATTCTTGACTACGAGATTGAATCACGTCCTCAAGCGGCAAGGGTTGAAACGGCGTCCGCTTTCCCCAGGTAAGCTTGCGGTACTTAGGATAGGGATAAGGCTCATTACAGATACTAATACCTTTTGGATGTAAATAGATTGGAATTTTTTTTTGCTTCTGAATCCATGGGGCTAAACCAGAATGGTCTTCATGACTATGTGTCAATGTTACTATCTCAAAGTTAAGATTCTCATAAATAGGGATAAGCTCTGTTTCAAGACACTGGGGCCCTGTATCAATTAGCATTCCGTCTACCAAAAAAGAATAAACCGTGCCTAATTTGAGTCCCGACTGTTGAACATTTCCTTCTATACAAAATACGTCCTCATTCGTTAATACGTTTAACATTATCGATTATGCACACCTTTCTTTTTCGAATTTTCAAAATACTCTATTTAACTGTATCGAAAAATGAATGAATAATCAATCATGTTATCCTGATGAAATTTAAACCTACTTATCAAAAGATAAATGCATATTTCTCTACTTTTTTTCAAATTATATGAAAAAAAGGTGGTTATATAAATGAGTAATTGGCATCTCATTTTGTCTGGTATTGCATTGTTAGTATTGATTGGCGGTTTAATTTTTACGTTAGGGACTGGAAGAATGGTCAGTACTAGATCAGGTGAATTTGATACGCAAATCAATGAAAAAACTCAAAGACATCCTTATTTACTGAATCCAGTGTTTCTTGTTTGGATTATCGCCATTGCAGCTATCATTATTTATATCATCTATCTTGGCTTTAATTACTATTGATAAAAAACGCAGCGAAAAAACCCCGCTATTATCCGGTGGTACCTTTCGCTGCGTTATATTTTTATTCTGCCGGAGCATGTTCCACGGCGATTTGGTATGCAGCCAATATCGCTTCACTTTCGGAAGGGTCATTTATACCTACTAAGTCTTGGTTACCTTCCTCACCCTCAATCTTCATTACGATGGTTTCATCCTCTGCATTTAGTAGCGCATAGGACTCGTCCTCCATATCAAACAAGGCTTCAACAGCAAATTCTTTAAGATTCCCGTGGCCATCTTCAATTGTTATATAATCACGTGGTTCATCATGCTTCATCGTCTCTCACCTCAACAAAAGTACTCAGAAATATTGTTCCCTCTACCATCAAAAAGTTCAGTGGAAAAATATTGTTACTACTCAATACGAAATTGGGGAAATTAATATAACAAACTGTAAAAAGGGGGGACTATTATGACAGAAAAAATTATTGAGGTAGTCACACCGCAGATGCAACAAGAAATTGAGCATGTGATAAATGGCATGACTTTTACCAAAAATTTTCGCTCAGCCACAGCTGAAGAGTGGTATGTTTTTTTGCCTGGCTATCAAGATCCTCGAACAGGTGGAGCTGCTGGGAAAGCCATTGTTCATTATGATCTTTACGGAAATCGAGACATTTTTATAAATACCACATTGATTATAGACGATCCTGCTCTATTTCAACCAGATGTCCACCCTCTTGTCTATGCGGTCGCAGACGAGGTGGTAAATAGACTCGTTGGCTACGCTGATACCTTGCTGTCTGTTCATGCCGGCGAAAATTCTTATGATGCAGAGTATATAAAATAAACCAATAGGATTTCCTCATTTCGTTATCAATAAAAATAGTAACTCCAACTTTCCATGAACTTATTGATTGGGTGATGTGTCATTGAATATTAGTTTTGTGAGTTGAAAGGTTAAGTTATAGTGGTTGTTAGCGGGTTTACCAAGAACATTGGTACAACAAATAGTGGGTTTCAAAATTGAAGTGTTTAATGAGGGCTGCTAATAAGGCTTGGGTCTCTTCAATTTCCCTGTAATAATAGGAATCATAAGAGAGGTTACCAAAAAAACAACCAGGTCTTGTTGGTAAAATATTATAAGGAGGTTCCTTTTCCTTTAGAACTTGAAGACATAAGTTATTTAGGTCCAGCAAATTTTCCTTTGTGACTTCTTGTGTGAAAAGAGGGTCATCTTCCCCGTTATGGAGCGTTTCGACAAACCAATTGTGAATTTGATTGGCCTTTCGCCAGTACGCAACTTCTTCATAAATACTCGACCATGAGGAATCATATTCCTTAAAATGCTTAATATGCGGCTTTAGCCTTTCATAGATTTCATCCTGATCTGCTTTATGCTTACTCATTTGTGCACTTGCTAAAACGATTTCATCATAATCCATTCCAGTGATCTTAGGTAAAGAAAATAAATACATATCCAGTCCCATTTTCTAACTCCTTTTTCTAATTTATTAGCTGTAAACATATAGTAATACAACCACTATTATCCTATCATAAAAAATCTCCATAACAGCCCACTTTATATGAACAAATATTGAATTTTTCGACATTTTTCTATATAAACTGCTATTATTTATTGTTAAAATAAAAATCAAAATGAAGAAGGGTTTTCCTTCAGAAAGAGGTTTTAAAGTGTCACATAACCCAGTTAATTCAAAACCAGATTGGTTGAAGAGTTACATAGATTCACCAGAAAAGCAGGAAAAGTTATATCGACGGACATTACTGATTGTTGTCATGTCACAAATTTTTGGAGGGGCAGGACTTGCTGCAGGAATAACTGTAGGAGCACTTCTTGCCCAAGATATGTTAGGGACGGATAGTTATGCAGGGATTCCAGCAGCGTTATTAACGTTGGGTTCTGCTGGGGCAGCTCTGCTTATCGGTCGAGTCTCGCAACGATTTGGACGCCGAATAGGACTTGCGGGCGGGTTCTTGACCGGCGGTATAGGTGCGATTGGAGTAATCGTTTCAGCCATCACAAGTAATATCTTTCTCCTTTTTGCCTCGCTCCTGGTCTATGGTGCAGGCTCAGCTTCAAACTTACAAGCACGCTATGCCGGAACCGACTTAGCAAAACCTGCACAGCGAGCAACATCCGTCAGCATTGCCATGGTATCAACCACATTCGGAGCTGTAGCGGGACCGAACTTGGTCGATGTAATGGGTCAATTTGCCACATCAATCGGTGTCCCTGCTCTAGCCGGTCCATTCATTCTTGGCGCGACTGCCTTTATCCTTGCTGGTTTAATCCTTTTAGCTTTCTTGCGCCCAGATCCTCTGATTGTTGCAGAAGCCATTGCAGTTGGTCAGCGAACCAGTAGTAGTAACCCTTTAGAGAAGCAATCTAGCAATCTAGCAAACAATAAACGAGGAATCGTTGTGGCAGCGACAATTATGGTTTTAACTCAGATTGTCATGACATCCATAATGACAATGACACCTGTATACATGAAACATCATGGGCATGGTCTGAGAGAAGTCGGAATGGTAATCGGCTTCCATATAGGTGCCATGTACCTTCCCTCTCTCATAACAGGTATTCTCGTAGATAAGTTAGGCCGAACTAAAATGGCCATCGCATCTGGTGCCACTCTGCTTGCTGCAGGCATTCTTGCTGGCAGTGCCCCTGCTGATTCCCTGTTGGTTCTTATCATCGCACTAGTTTTGCTCGGGCTTGGCTGGAACTTTGGGTTAATTAGCGGCACGGCACTGATCGTTGATTCAACATCCCCCTCCACCCGGGCTAAAACGCAGGGAACTGTAGATGTTTTGATCGCTTTGGCTGGGGCATCCGGGGGAGCGCTTTCCGGAATGGTGGTCGCACAAACTAGCTACGCTGGACTTTCAATTGCTGGAGGGATCCTTTCCCTACTTCTAATCCCTGTTGTGATCTGGTCTCGTAGCAATCAAACCATGAACTACAACCACTATAGGTACTAGTCGGATTTAAAAAAGATGATCCCTGTTCAATAACAGAGATCACCTTCTTAAGGCAGCGTAGCCTCTTTTTTTAAAATGTCCTTTACAAGGGTACAGATTAAATTTTGCCTACCCTTTTTTTAAATTTTCATGTTCGAGTTCCGAGAAATGCACTAATTTTACGTTGTCTATAGCCGTGTCCCTTCCCATAATCTCACAATACCCTGAATCATACTGGTAAAACAGTGTGTATTCTTTTCCAAGATAAATGACAGTTTTTTCTCTCAAACTATTAACCCCTTTGTATCTTATTTACAACTGATGGTACTATATGTTTTGAGAACAGGAGCTGCTAAATTCTATTATCATTCACTTCCTGTGATTAATAGATCATCTTTTACCTTTACTAACAAAGTATCATTGGTAATACTTTGCTTTTCTATTACTTCTAGTGAAACTATATGACCACTTACACCAGCCCTTACCTCAACTTTATGGTTATCGGGTGTATGAATTAACATCAACTTTTCCCACTCATACACATAAGAATTTTGGCTAACAAATAGGGTCTCGATTTTTCCGCAACAAGGACTATAGATAGGTTCTATAACTTCTTTCAATTTTTAATCCTCTCTTTCACACATATAATTTAAATAAAATTAAAAACTTATAACCAGCCACGAAAACGAGATGCTTCTGCCATCCTTCTTATTCCAACCATATATGCAGCCAAACGCATATCTACTTGGTATCTTTGTGCTGTAGAGAAAACACTTTCAAAAGACTCAACTATTTTATGGTGTAACCTATGGGATACTTCTTCTTCTGTCCAATAAAAACCTTGGTTATTTTGTACCCACTCAAAATATGAAACGGTTACGCCACCTGAACTAGCAAGTACATCCGGTACAAGTAATATGTTACGCTCTGCTAGTATTTTAGTCGCTTCAAGCGTTGTTGGCCCGTTTGCAGCTTCGACAACAATTTCAGCTTGAATATTACGTGCATTTTCACTTGTAATTTGATTGGAAATGGCAGCCGGAACAAGAATTTCACATTCTTTTTCAAGTAATTCCTGATTTGTAATGACGTTTGTGAATAAATTAGTTATGGTGCCAAAGCTATCGCGTCGATCAAGCAAATAATTAATATCAAGCCCATCCGGGTTATACAGCGCCCCATATGCATCAGAAATACCAATTACTTTTGCCCCTGCCTCTTGCATAAATTTTGCAAGGTAACTTCCTGCATTTCCAAATCCTTGGATAATCACGCGCGCACCCTTTAATGGAATCTCTTTTCTTTTTGCTGCCTCTTCGATACAAATGCTGACTCCTGTAGCTGTAGCTGTTTCACGCCCTTGCGAACCACCTAGTACAATCGGCTTTCCAGTAATAAATCCTGGTGAATCAAATTCTTGGATACGGCTATACTCATCCATCATCCAGGCCATAATTTGCGGATTAGTAAATACATCTGGTGCGGGAATATCTTTCGTTGGTCCAACAATTTGACTAACGGCACGTACATATCCCCTGCTTAGACGTTCTAACTCTCGAAGAGACATGCTACGAGGATCGCATATAATTCCGCCTTTTCCCCCACCATAAGGAAGATTAAAAATTCCGCATTTTAAACTCATCCACATGGACAAAGCTTTTACTTCGTCCTCACTGACTTCTGGATGAAAACGTATTCCCCCTTTTGTAGGACCAACTGCGTCATTATGTTGAGAACGGTAGCCAGTAAAAATTTTAATGGAACCATCATCCATTCGAACTGGAATACGTACAGTTAGGATTCTAAGTGGTTCTTTCAACAACTCATACATATCATCGCTATATCCTAACTTTTGAATCGCCTCTTTTATGATAGACTGAGTTGAAATTAATAAATCTAACGTTTCACTTTTCTGATGGTCTGGCTTTTTAACTTGGTCACTATTAGCAAGAGCGGTCGCTTTCATTCTCTACACCTCTTATATTATGAGTTGTCTGCTTTAGAAACATTGTGTGAAGACGATCTATGTTTTTATGTTTTTATGTTTCTTGTTCTTATCCCTAAAAGGTAGTTATCCTTTCAATATTATAGGTTCAAAGGATGATGTAACTTTAAAAACAAGGCCAACTTTTTGCTCTGTTGTTTCCTTTCTTTACGAATTCTCACTCTTTCCGGTGCGGTTTCATGTAGTTTTCTCTCTTCTTCCGTCTCCGGAATGACTTGTGGAACTTCTGTTGGACGTTTATGTTGATCCAGTGCGACAAATGTTAATAGTGCAGTTGCTGCTATTCTCCGATCACCGCTTTTTAAGTCTTCGGCAATGATTTTCACAAAAACCTCCATGGACGTTGTGCCTGTCCAAGTCACATATGATTCAAAACAGACCGAATCTGTAGTATTAATAGGATTTAGGAAGTCAACTGAATCTGTTGAAACGGTTACACATTCCTTACGGCTATGACGTGCTGCAGAAACAGATGCAACCTGGTCCAAATCACTCATTAATCGCCCGCCAAATAACGTATTGTGATTGTTTACGTCGTTTGGAAATACTCGGCTCGTCCGTATAACCCGTGATTCTCTACAATATTTTGCTTCCATACGCCCTTCCTCCCCAAAAACTCTAGACCCACAAACTATCAAGTTACCCTCTTATTAAATGTCAACAATCCAATAAAATAAAAGAGAAAAACAATATAGAATAAACAATGTCTTTTTCTCTTCATCTTCGATACCTAATTATGTTGTCTAGCAACAGGTTAACTTTACTAATGATAGTTTATAGGCCCACCTTCCTGTACGTTCCACAATTACTTGGAGAAGAGTCCCTTAAGAGCAAAGGTTACATTTTGTGGTCTTTCTGCTAAACGGCGCATAAAATACCCAAACCAATCATTGCCGAAAGGTATGTAAACACGCATTTTATATCCTTCTTTAACCAAACTTAGCTGCATATCTGTTCTAAATCCATATAACATCTGAAATTCAAATTGATCACGTGGAATATTATGTTTTTGAGCAAATTCTTTTACTTTGGCAATAATATGATGATCATGGGAAGCAATCGCTGCATAACTTCCGCTTAGCAAATGCTCTTCAATGATTCTCATATAATTTTGATCTACCTCTTCTTTTTCTTGATAAGCGACTTCTGGAGATTCCTTGTAAGCTCCTTTGACTAATCGCAGAGGAATTCCTTTTAATTCTTTCACATCTTGTTCAGCACGGTACAAGTAGGCTTGAATCACGGTTCCTACATTATCATAGGTTTGGCGCAGTTCTCTCAGGATATCTAAAGTGATTTGACAATGTGCGTGATCTTCCATATCGATTCGGACAAAATTATTGTGTTTTTTGGCTGTCTCAAGAATACGGCGCATGTTACTAACGCAAAAATCCCGATCAATATCCAACCCCAACTGGGTCATTTTCACAGATAAATTACTAGTTACTCCAGCTTTGGCGATGGCTTCTAACGTATTTACGTTATATTCTGTTGCTTCTAACGCTTCTTCTCTACTTGAAACGAATTCTCCTAAATGATCCATTGTACAAATCAAGCCTTTTTTATTTAATTCCTGGGCTTTTTTAACGGCACTCTCGATTGTGTCTCCCGCCACAACTTGAGAAGCGCCAAACCGAAGACCCCATTTTTTCGCTGCCTGATTTAAAGCTTTACTTTGGGAAGCGTGAAGAAAAACATTTTTTGATACCTCTGCCAACATTTATATCCCCCCAGATATGTTCCTCTTTTTGAATGATATATTTTATAGCGGGCAACCAAAAAGTTGCCCAACCTATTCTTAAAGTGTTTCGCTAGTTGTTTTCGCTTGCATGTGCAAAATAAGGTAATCGGGGCCTCCTGCCTTGGAGTCCGTTCCCGACATATTAAACCCACCAAACGGATGATATCCAACGATTGCTCCTGTACAACCACGATTGAAATAAAGGTTCCCTACATGAAATTCTTCTTTTGCACGCTTAATGTGATCAGGATTGTTAGAAAGTAACGCACCCGTTAATCCGTAGTCTGTGTTGTTCGCTATTTCCATCATATGATTGAAATCACGTGCTTTACAGAAAGCTACAACAGGTCCAAAAATTTCTTCCTGCATGAGACGTGCTTTTTCATCTACATCAGCAATAATAGTTGGTTGAATAAAGAATCCTTTGGAATCGTCCCCTTCTCCACCTGCCACCAACCGGCCTTCTTCTTTTCCAATTTCGATATATTTTGTAATTTTGTTATAAGAAGCTTGATCAATAACCGGTCCCATATAGTTATTTACATCTTCTGGATTCCCCAACGTTAACGTCTTTGTTAAGGTTATTGCTTTTTCAAGTACTTCCTCATACACATCTTGATGTATTACTGCGCGAGAACCAGCAGAACATTTTTGCCCTGAGAATCCAAATCCAGAATAAACGATAGAAGACGCTGCTAAGTCTAAATCTGCATCTTTATCTACAACGACCGTGTCTTTTCCACCCATTTCAGCAATGACACGCTTTAACCAAATTTGTCCTGGTTGTACCTTTGCGGCACGCTCATAAATACGGCAGCCAATTTCACGAGAACCAGTAAAAGAGACAAAGCGAGTTTTTGGATGATCAACAAGATAATCGCCTACTTCTGCGCCACTTCCTGGAATGTAGTTAAGCACACCTTGTGGAAGACCTGCTTCTTTCATCACTTCAACGAATTTCGCTGCCACTACCGGCGTATTATTTGCTGGTTTTAAAAGAATGGTATTTCCAGCTACAATAGCTGCAGCTGCCGTTCCTGCCATAATGGCTAATGGAAAGTTAAATGGAGAAATAATGATACCTACACCAAGTGGAATATAATTAAATTTGTTTACTTCTCCTTCACGACTTTGTACAGGTACCCCGTCTTTTAATTGCATCATTTGACGAGCATAAAACTCTAGAAAATCAATTGCTTCTGCTGTATCTGCATCAGCTTCTTTCCATGGCTTTCCAGCCTCTTTAACCAGATAACCTGAGAACTCATGTTTGCGACGACGAATAATATCCGCTGCACGGAATAAAATGTTCGCTCGTACTTCTGGATCTTCCTTTTTCCATGTATTGAAGGTGGATAGTGCTGCTTGCATCGCTTTTTCAGCTAATTCTTTATTAGCTTTGGAAACTCGGCCAATGACTTCTTCCTTATTCGCTGGATTAATAGATACTATTTGTTCATCCGTTGTGATAAATTCTTCTCCAATGACAAGTGGATACTCTTTCCCTAGCTCTGAATGTACATTTTCTAACGCTTTTTCAAATTCTCTTTTATTTTCTTCAAGTGCAAAATCGGTAAATGGTTCATGTTTATATGGTTTAAAAGTGTTTTTATATTCTGTTATCATGATTTTCTCTCCCTTTTGAATAATAGTAATTTTTTAACTTTTTCTATTTTTCCATAAAAAGTTTGTGTTGCTGCAATATCGCCACCTTTACCATTGTCGGAAAATTTAAAATCTATGCAATGTTTCGATTTGTGTATAAATGCATTATAAATAATTTGAACAATTTTGTACACCTTTTTTAAAAAAATGTTCAAATTTTTATTTATTAAACATAATTGTTTAATTAATAAATTTAAAATGAACAATTATGTTTAATTGAAGAAGAATCTTTTTCAAAAATAAAACGTTGGAAATACCAGATGCACACAAAAAAACCTCCAATTTACGAAATTGGAAGGTTTTTTGCAAACAGTAAATTTTGATACAGATTCTTTAAACCGCAGCTAAACAGGAATCACTAAAATAAACAACCTCCGAAAGAATTTTGCAGGCTTGGATTTTTTCGAACGCTTCTAGTGCTTCTTTTTTCGTGTCAAATTCAAACATTGTAATATTGTTCGAATTTAGATAGACAGTGATTACCCACATAAAAATACCTCCGAATAAAATATAATTTTTAAACCTTAGCTTTATAACGAAGAGACATTTGCTCCTTTTTCTCCGTTAATAAACCAGTTGATCTTTTATTCTTTGTAAAAAAGAAAGAACCGACAACAAATATAACGATAAGCAGTGTTAAGAAGAATTGTGAACGAAGTGAATCTATAAACGGCATCGCTGCAAAAACGCCAGCGATTGTGATGATCGTTGCATATGTCAAGTAAGGAAATAACCACATTCTTATTTTCAGTGCTTCAGGGTTTTCTTTTTCATATTTTCTTCTCATACGCAGTTGAGAGAAGGCAATCACCAGATAAACAAGAAGCGCTACCCCTCCAGAAGCATTCACTAAAAAGAGAAATATTTTATCAGGAGATAGGTAATTGAATCCCACACTAATGTAGGAAATAACGGTACACCCCAGTATAGCCTGAACTGGCAATCCCTTCTTATCGACTTTTAAAAACACACGGGGAGCATCACCATTTTGTGCCAGTGCAAACAACATACGGGAACTGGTGTAAAGACCAGAATTTAAGCAAGAAAGCACGGCTGTCAGAACAATAAAATTCATTATATGAGCCGCAGCTGGTATGTTCACCATCTCAAGTACGGAAACAAAGGGATTTTTCAGCAGAGTGTGAGAATCCCAAGGGAGAATAGTAACCAGCACTAAAATTGAACCTAGATAAAAAATGATGATTCGATAAATAACGCTGTTTGTCGCAACAGTAATGGCTTTTTCCGGATGCGGTGTTTCTGCTGCTGCAGTTGCTACAATTTCACTCCCCATAAAAGAGAACATAACGAGAGTGACTCCCAAAAATATAGAATGGATTCCATTAGGGATAAATCCTCCTCTATGTATAAGATTAGAAGTCCCAGGTGATTCGATACTGGGTACGAAGCCGAATATAATAGCTCCTCCAAGAATCAAAAATAGGCCAATACTTACTACTTTGATAAGAGAAAGCCAATACTCGAACTCGCCGAACGATTTAACGGAGTATAGGTTAGTCAGAGTCAATAATAAGGTTAGGGCAAGGCTTACTAACCAAGAAGGCAAAGAGGGAAACCAGTATTGAATAATGTTCGCTCCAGCGATTGCTTCAACGGCAATGACAATGACCCAGAAAAACCAGTATAGCCAGCCGATTGTATAGCCAGCCCACGGGCCCAGCGCTTCCCGGGCATACGTGGAAAAAGAACCGCTGGATGGGTTAACCATTGACATTTCCCCCAGCATACGCATGACCAAAACCACAAGCAGTCCCGCCATCGCATAGACGAAGATAGAAGCTGGCCCTGCCATATTAATGAGGGATCCACTCCCAACAAATAACCCAGCCCCAATGATTCCTCCCAAAGAAATCATGGTAATATGACGGACTTTTAACCCTTTATTTAACTCCGTTTGTTGATGATTCATATTTTACCCCTCCTCTAAATATCAAAAATAACCAAAGTAATTTAATTTCCTGAGTATAGGAAAAACAAACCGTGAAAACCCTTTCAATCTTAAACAACACATTCAAAAAGCTATTAACTTCCTTTTGCCTGATTCACTTATTAAATAAAGCGATCGAAAATCCCAAGTTTAGGAATACCAGATTCATTATTTCCTATATTCCTCAAATGCATAATATTTCGACAATTAACTATGAACACATTGTAAACACCTGTGTTCATAGTTGTCAATTATTTGTTTAACGTTATACACTTTTGTTTATTTTTATTAAGGTTTATACTGAGTGTTGTTTTTTAAAAAAACTATGTTTATATATTTTTTAACATAAAATAACAGGCATAAAACAGAAAATTCAAAGATCAACTATTTCCACATAAATCACAGTTAGTAATGAGGACGCTTAAACTTTCTAGTAAGAACATTCGTTTCGAACCTAAACTTCGAACTTAAGCTTATAGAATTAACCTCAATCTTGATATCAATTTGGCTTTTCTAGATATAAATCTTCCTGGAAAATCAGGGCTTGAATTTGGGAAGAATTAAGAAAAGTCAATAAAGATGTGGATATATCAAAAAAAGAACCCCCTACAATTATTGGAGAGGGTATTTTGTCCCTTTAGCCCAGGGTATTGCTAACAATTCCCATGCTTTCTTTGGGGATTATATCTTTTACATGGGCCCCGAAGCTTATCCATTATCATTATTTAACACCTGCAGATAGGAGAATATTTTCAATCCCCACAAAGTCTTTTGCTTTAGCCTGTTCAAGAGGTGTTACACCTTCTGAATCAGGAATATTCACATCTGCTCCATGTTTTTTTAGGAGTTCAAGCGTTTCCTGTTGTTTTTTGCCGCTATCACTAAGAACAATTGCCTCGATTAATGCTGTCCAGCCTAAATTATTAATATGATTCACATCAATGTCTGAATGTTCAAGCAGTTCTTTTACAACGTCAACATATCCGTGCTCGGATGCTGGAATCAGCGCTGTACCACCGTATCTGTTTAAAAGCTTTGGATCTGCTCCAGCCTTAATGGTCAGCTTAAGTACATCTAAATACCCTTCAGCCCCTGCATAAAGAAACGGATCATTTTTTATATTGTCTTGTATATTTATATCCGCTCCGTTTTCAACCAAGATTTGGACAGTTTCTAAATCATTCGCATATGTCACCATCATCACCGCAGTCCTGCCTTGTTGGTCCTGGCTATTTATGTCTATTCCCTGTTCTAATAAAAATAAAAAATTCCACTGCTGCTCATCCCCATCGTTATATGTGCATGCAGCAATAAAAAAATGATTCAAAAAAGCGAATAATATTAATAGAATGTTCGATAATAGGAGTGCCTACCAAAGCAAAATTTAACGCTAAAAAATAGATAACAAAAAAATATCGCTATAATTATTATATTTCGTAATTAAATTTATTTTCGGAATATTATAAGTGTGGTATAGTCAAGGAAAGAAAAAATGGAGTGATAAAAATGAAAGTACAAGTTCACCGGGCCTATAATTTTAATGCAGGTCCATCAGCATTACCTATTTCTGTTTTAGAAAAAGCTCAGGCAGAACTGATTGATTTCCGCGGTACAGGGATGTCAGTCATGGAGCTTAGCCACCGAAGCCGCGCCTATGAGGATGTACATAACCAGGCGATTAGCAGCTTAAAGGAGCTACTGTCTATACCAGATACACATGAAGTGCTGTTCTTACAAGGGGGAGCTAGTCTCCAATTCTCAATGATTCCAATGAATTTCCTACAATCTGGTAAAAAAGCTGGCTATGTCATGACAGGGTCTTGGTCAGAGAAAGCCTTCTCTGAGGCAAAACTATTTGGTGATATTTACCAAATTGCTTCCACGAAAGAAGGTAAGTACCGAAGCATACCAAAGCTTGATCAACTGCAGTACAATCCAACTGACGCCTATGTACATTTGACTTCTAACAATACGATTTACGGTACACAATGGAAGGATTTCCCAGACACAGGAGATATTCCATTAATTGCGGACATGTCGAGTGATATTTTGTCTAAGCCGATTGATGTAAGCAAGTTTGCCCTTATTTATGCAGGTGCCCAGAAAAATCTTGGCCCATCAGGCGTAACTGTTGTCATTATTCGCAAGGATTTACTTGAACAAGCTAATACTACGATCCCGACAATGTTAAAATACAGCACACATTCTAATAACAATTCATTGTATAACACCCCTCCAACCTTTGGCATTTACATGCTGGGTGAGGTCCTAAACTGGGCTCGAGAATTGGGCGGACTGGATGCCATCGCCGAACTGAATGAGAAAAAAGCGAACCTCATTTACGATGCCATTGATACAAGTAATGGTTTTTACATTGGTCATGCAGAACCAGACAGTCGTTCTCTCATGAACCTTACCTTTAACTTAAAATCGGAAGAATTAGAAAAGAAATTCTTAGATCAAGCAAAACAAGAAGGCTTTGTTGGAGTAAACGGTCATCGCTCCATTGGCGGATGCCGCGTATCTGCATACAATGCAGTTCCAATTGAAGCATGCTCAGCATTCCGTGAATTTATGATTCAATTCCAAAAGGCAAATAGCTAAAAATGTTCACCCTCTTATATTCGGAGGGTGATTTTTTTATGATCCATAAATAGTATTCTGCCATTTGACAAGTATCCCTAACGAAAAGCTGATGAATATTTTACTGCGTTTAATAATGAAAAAAAGGTGGTTATTTAATGGATCTCATTGTTGCTGTCGTGATCTGGGTCATATTGCTTGTCGGTTTATTTGTTTCCCTAGGTCGGGTAGAATGGTCAGCACTAGTCATAATGAGTTTGATACCCCAATTAATGAAAAAACTCAAAGGCATCCCTATTTGTTAAATCCAATCTTTCTTGTTTGGATCGCAGCAATTGCACTTGCTATTTTCTATATCGTTTATCAAGGAATTAATTATTATTAGGATCACTTATCCTGATCGGTACTGTTTCCTCCTTCCATACAAAAAGCCATCAATTAAATGATGGCTTTTTTGAGTCCTCATATTACTTCCCGTCAACTACTTCTTTTAATATTTCATACGAACGTTTTTGTTTTTCAGTGTCATAAATATACGATACGGCCATGAGTTCATCGACATGATAATAGTCCTGGAACTTAGTCAACTGTTGGCGGACTGTTTCCTTGCTCCCTATCAACGTCACACTTTGCTTCGATGACGCCATTTCTTTTTCCATTGGGCTCCAAAGCTCATCCAAGTTTTCAACAGGTGGTTGTAGAGGATTTTGTGTACCACGAACAACATTTAGGAAAAACTGCTGCATCGTTGTCGATAAAAATTGTGCCTCCTCATCCGTTTCGGCCGCAATAACATTTAAACAAACCATCATATTTGGTTTATCCAAATATTCAGAAGGCTGGAAACGACTCCGATAGATTGAGATTGCTTCTTCCATATATCTTGGTGCAAAGTGGGACGCAAATACATAAGGAAGACCCAAGCTTGCCGCCAAATACGCTGAATCAGTGGAAGAACCGAGTATATAAATCGGAATATTCGTGTCAACGCCAGGATAGGCTTTCACATAGCTTTGCTGCTCTGCTGGGCCAAAATAAGTAAGCAAGGCTTGGACATCATTTGGGAAAGTATAAACTGGATCATTTTTCGATCGTCTTAGCGCGCTTGCCGTCATCATATCTGTTCCAGGTGCACGGCCTAGACCGAGGTCAACACGATTTGGGTAAATCGTGGCCATAGTACCGAATTGTTCAGCCACTACTAGCGGGGAGTGATTCGGCAGCATGATCCCTCCAGACCCTACTTTAATCGTATTTGTATGTTCCAAAACATGTTTAATTAAAATCGATGTCGCTGAACTGACAAGGGTAGCTGTATTATGATGTTCTGCGATCCAATAGCGTTGATAGCCCATTTTCTCGACCCCTTGCGCAAGGTCGACCATTGACTCGATTGCTTGGCTGGGACTCTGCCCCTTCCGGATCGGAGCTAAATTCAAAACAGATACAGGTATATTAATTGTTGCCATATATATTAGTCCTTTCCCTATAGAGATTACTATTACTACTATAGTAACAATAGGAAGGCAGAAATCAAAAATAAATGCTTAGCAGGGAAAGGGTGTCAGGCACCATGTGAATTTTTCACATGGCGCCTGACACCCTTTCCTTTTCGAAACTTTATTATATTAATTATAAAAAATGACATTTATGTACATAAGTACCAGAACAAGCAGCTTTATTTTATTAACTCTCTCAGCTCTGAAGTCATTTTTTCCACTAATTCAGGTCTGCCATGAAACTGGGCAGGAGTATTTTGAAACAATTGAATACGCCAATCCCCGTTTCTTTTTATAACTACAAGCGTATGATGTGTGTTTCCATTGGGGTTAAGATCTGATTGCTTTGGTGGAACCATTCCAGCTATTGCGCGCAAAATAGCGATCTCTGGACTTAGAAAACGTACATCCTTCACTTTACTTACAAATCGTGCCGTATGATGGTGTTCAAAAATTGGCTTGAGATGTGAAAATATTTCTTGTCTGCCAATGGATTGACTTCCATCAAAGCCAATATTCTCCCCATCACCCGCAAATAATTCTGCCATTCCCTCAGCACTCCGGTCATTCCATGCATCTAAAAGCTTTTTATAAACTGCTTGTACTTCTTTAGAATCAGAATTCATCATAATTTAATAACTCCTCTCATGGCTTTGATATCATCGTAAAACAATCCATTCCTTCTTTTCAACTTTGAGGTCAGGCTCTCACAAATAAAAAAGGACCTTCTCCCACTCCATTAAAAGATGTAGGTGAAGGTCTATTATTTAATTTAGTGCAAACTGAGCAAATTTTTCCGAAAATGACGCTTCTTGTTTCATTTGCATTTCCTGCTGTTCTTTGATTTCAGTTTTCCGAGCCTCTTCAAATATTTTCATTCGCTGAGAAGTTATGTTTTTTTCCAAAAGCGCTTTGGTTAAGATCGGCGCTAGAACATGTGCATCCTTCATCCCACAATTAATGCCTATTGCACCTGTAGGAGTCATTGTGTGCGCTGCATCTCCGATGATGATTAATCCGTCCTTTACCCATGTTTCAGAACGAGAGCTTTGCACTTTTAAGGGAACAAAGTTATTCCAGGTACGTAGATGCTGTAAGACCAACTCTTTCAATTCCGGAAAGCTTTCGATCAATGGTTCAAGAAATGGCTGTAATGATTGTTTTCTTAATGAAGGAAAGGATCCTTCTTCAATATTCCAGCCAATTTGGATGAATCCTCCCGTCTGTGTGAACAAGGCAAGCTGATGTCCATTGACAAGTACCATTCTTGTTGTTGGCTCCCATCCTGCAGGAGCGGGAATTTTGGCCCACAATACGTCATATCCATGCGTCATCTCGATCGTTGGTATCTTCGCAAGCTTTCTGACTGTCGAATAGCGGCCATCTGCACCAACGACAACCGAGCTTGTGATCATTATTTCTTGACTGTCCCTTATCGCTTTTACACCAGTATAGACTCCATGCTCATCCTGCATTAACTCCGTTACTTTTGTGTTATAAAGAAGACGGTAGTTTTTATATTGTTCTGATTCTTGGTTGATTGCACTCAGTAAATGAACTTGAGGAACATGAATTCCTACGTGGTCCTCATCGGTTGAAGGGGTAATTGTTTGAACGATATGTTTACCAGCAAAGAATTCAACTTTTTTCATTTTAAGTATTCCTAGCTCTTCTATCTTTTCAAACAATTGATGTGCTTTTAAAATGGCTTCTGTTTCAGAATTTATATGTTCACCTCTAAATTTCCGATTAACTCCAGTAGAACGTTCTATTAAAATAGTTGATACACCGTTTTTAGCCAATAAAAACCCTAGTAATGTCCCTGCTGGTCCGCCACCCACAATACAAACATCTGCCTGCAGCTTCAATCTATTCACCTTCTGGTTATATTTATTTTTGAAATAAATTATCTTCAAAAGTTTTCTTATAAGAAAAAAAGTTAATTATAGAATAACAAATTTGTCGTATTCAGTCAATCTAAAAAAAGGTCAGTCCCGCACATCTATTGATGTTGTGGGGACTGACCCTTTATTCAGTAACAGCTAATTTTTCCAATTCAATAATTTTTTTAAGATATTCATATTCGTTGTTTTCGAGAATATCAATTTCATTGTTGGTGGCAAGGAGAACTTGATTTCGACACTTGGATATTCTTTGAATCATCGGGTGTATGGTTAGGCTCGATAAATTAACAAAATCATATAAGTCTGTTAAACAAACTGGCAGTTTATATCCCTTATTGCTGCTGGCAATTAACAGCCCGCTATCACGAAGCTTTGAAACGATGTTCGATCTAAAGTAATGGTGATTTATTTTGTTCACTCGGATGGCATTTAGATTATCTAGAATTTCTTGAGTATAGACATATTCATTAGGATTTTCTCTCAAATTAAATAATAGGAACTTGAGTAAATCTATCCTAATTTTTTCATCCGCATCTTCACTCTTTTTATTCTCAAGATATTGAAGGGTTAAATTAACTGATTGTTTAAAAATAACCTCATCAAATTGAGAGTCCTGATTCCTTGATATGTAATCATGTAAATAGTTTTTATAGCTTTGCGGCCATAAATTAATGGCGATGATTTTCTTTTTGATGATTTTATGAAAAAGCGGATAATGTTCCGAGTACTGGGTTTGATCATAACCTTTTGCAATCGTCCCAGCAATAAAATTGGCCAGTTGAAGAAGTAATTCGGATTTACTGTGATTAAATCCAAAGATGGAATAATTAAATAAATCTGGAACACTTTTTTCTGCTATATAGGTTTTAAATTCAGTCATGAATTCTTTCGTTCCTTGTTCCACTAACACAAGATCCAGTTGGTCAAACGTTCGATTTAAGTCATCATAGATTAACCGATTCATAAATTTGATAAACGTCTTTTCAAACGTGATGCCGCTATCTTCTCTGATTTTTCTTTTATCGACGACATATGCATATATATTGAACGGTAAATCTTTCAGTTCATTTAATAGTTGAATTCTTAGATGAGGGTTATTAATTTTATCAGTATGCATTTCGTCGGTTTGAAAGTATTTTTGTCTCACCTTTTCAACTTCCTGTTCTAACAACTCTTTATTTGACTCTTTTGCTAGAATAGAAACGATAATAAAGTGGGTCGAGACATCTTTATTTTCAAAATCAAAACTATAATCACCAGATTCATCAATAAACGCGAATTGGATATCGTTCATTCTCCCACCTCACCCAAAAATTCTTCCTTTAGGTACTTATTTCTACAAAATATGTTTCAAAACCTTCAAAAAGTTAATTTTCCCCTTATAAAATTCATTGATTAGCACGATAAACCGCAAGTACAGCGATTTTTTCCAAAAACAAACGAATAAGCAGATGGAAATTCTTGATTCACCCGCTGTACCTCATGGGCAAATTCCTGTTCATTTTTAGGAACATTTGATAAGGAATCGGCTTTTTTTTGATTATCAATATGAGCTCCTGGTGGAACAAAGCTGCCTGGCTTTAGTGTAACTCCACCTGTAACAACTGCTCCCGAGGCGATGAAACTTCCTTCTCCGACCTGGGCATGATAAACAATTGCCTTAAAACCGATAAATACCTTTTTATCAATCTGACAGGGACCATGGATCAATGCTCCGTGTGCACAGGATACCTCATCGCCGATATAGACTGAATATTTCCTATTATTAACCTCTACATGTTTGTTTTTTAAACCATGAAGGATTACTCCGTCCTGCAAATTACAGTTGCTTCCGATAAAGAAAGGCGTCCCTTCATCTGCGCGGATACTGACGAAGGGACTGACATACGTATTATTCCGAATCGTAACGTCGCCGACAATATAGGTGAACGGGCTCAAAAATGCCGTTTTATTTATTTTTGGAAAAATTGGTGTGGGATTTTCGGAAGTTACCGGATTCGAACCTACAAAGTAACTATAAATATTAAAAGGACCATTTAAATTATTGAGATAATGCCTCAAAATAAATTCCCCTTTCAAATAACGGGATTTTTCATTATTCATACTACATATACGTAGGTTTTCTGAATAAATACCTTTTTTAATGGTCCAAATAAAAGACAGTGATTCCTAAATCACTGCCCTTTTATCATTATTCTTTTGTTAGGTTTACAGGATTATCATCCTGTTCACTTTTTTCTTTTTCTAACTGCTCTATCCGTGCATCAATTGTACTTTGAAAGTAGGAATGGTTCACCTTGTGTTCTAATCGTTCCAGATAGTTTTCAATATCCTTAAACTTTGATGAAAATTGGTCCGTATATGAATTTGACTCTGATACCTGATTTATTTTAATATTAGCCCGTGTTACATTTTCCCGACCCATTAATTCCATCCGGCGAAGATGCATATCCTTTAACTTTTGCTTCATTTCTTCATGCTTTCTTTCTAATTCACGTAACTGCTCAATTACTTGTGCAAGAGATGCATTTAGACGTTGGGCCCGTTCTGAATACTGTTGATGCTCAGCTGATGCAAATTGATATAGCTCTGTTTCTCCAGCTTTTAAAGCAATCTCTGCTTGGTACTTTCTTTTTTCTGCCCGCTCTGTTGCTTGATGATATTCTCTTGTAAATTCTGCCTTTAAGCTAGATTGACGTTCGATAAGCTTGCCAACCTTCTCCGTCTCCTGCTCACATTGGCGAAGGTATTGATTGAGCAAATCAATCGGATTTTGTTTTTCTTTGTGTTGACGCGTTTCATTCAAATCAGCAATAATGAGATCTTTAATTTTAGTTAATAAGTTTGCCATTGTTCTTGTTCACTTTTCCCCTTTTAAATTAATATTTTTTTAATTCATTCCATTGTTTATCAAAATTTACAAATGGATCGGATTCCTTGTTCACAGGCGGCTTTTTGTTTTTATTCCACAGTTTATAAACAAGGAAAAGTACATAAGCTGCTCCGACTCCGATGAGTGCTGGAATATGGTGAATGGTTGCTGAAAGGACAATTAAGCCGATAATTATTAACCCAATTTTCCAACCAGTTGATTCTGCCTTCAGAAACTGTTTATAAATGAAGTAGAGAATCGCTAGACTTACGAGTAACCCTATAATCGGACCAATTGTTTTAAGTAAGATGACCGCTGCAAGTCCTCCTGCTAAAAGTAAACCAAATTTTTTCATGTTATTTACCTCCTTCGTTCTTTATCTTGATTTCATCTTACCTTTTTTCAATCCTTTTCATAATTGCGCTTGAGCTTGATTTTCCCCTCAGACTTAAGACGTAGATGCAATCGGACTGCTTAGTATTGAATATATTTAAGGAACAACGCTTTTCACAAATAAAAATCAGAAAGGTCAAACTTTCCATTCGCTATCTATCTGTTATAATTAAATTATCCCAATCCAACCATTTTATGGTGTAATACTAAAAAGCATTTGCCGTCAGGTAGATTCTTTTTTATATAATCCATTTTCAGGAGGTTATCTATGTATAAAATCAAAAATAAAGAAAAGCTATTCATTTACACAGGACCAGATGGTTCAGGGAGAAAAACGGTTGCCAAAATGGTTGCGACCGCGTTTGATATGGAAACTGTGCTCTCTTACACGACTCGTTCTCCTCGTCATTACGAAAAAAATGGGGAAGACTACCATTTTATTAACGATGAAACATTCAAAAAAATGCAAGAGAACCAGGAATTTCTTGAAAGTGTTGACATCGATGGAATACACTATGGCATTCGCGAAGAGGATATTGTTAAGGCATTTGAATCCCATACCCTTGTCTACCTAACATTAAATCCTGAGGGAACAGAAAAATTAAAACAGATGTATGGTGATCGTGTCATGCGCTTTTTCATTTATGCTGACCGCGATACGGTTATTGAGAGACAAAAGGAACGCGAAGATAATGATCAAGACATTGCCCGCCATATGGCCCATTATGATGAAACCATGAACTATAAAAACAGTTGTGAACATGCCTTTGAAAATTATGATTCGCCTCAAGTTTCCTACCAAATCAGTGAAGTCATTGAAGGTTTCCTTGAAAGAGGTTTCATAGTTACTGATTAATCAGAAATAATAAAGTGTCAGGCACCAAGTTGGTGCCTGACTTTATTTCAATTCACTGGTTTGTTAACTTTCCAAGTTCATTAAAAACCGCTTCATAATCTTCTTTTTTATCAGCTTTAAATGAGGTGTTTATGTAGGTTATCACGCCAGTTTTATCCACCACAAAGACTGAACGAATCGCCGTTCCGCCTTTTTCGTTAAGTACATAGTAACTTTTTACCGTTTGTTTAAACCAATCTGATAATAAAGGATATGGCAGGGTTCCCATACTCGCTGCAAAAACTCTATGGGAGTGGATATGATCCACACTAATAGCTAGTACTTCAGCATCTAATTGCTCGAATCGTTTGTAATCCTCTTTCCAAGAGGATATTTCCTTAATTCAGCCGGGTGTAAAATCCATTCCATAAAAGGCAACAACTATGTTTTTCTTCCCTCGATAATCAGATAAGGCAATCTTTTCTGTTGTCGTCGCCGATAATGAAAAGTCTGGGGCCATCTCGCCAATATTCAAAGACGCTTCCAAGATCTATTCCTCCTTTCTAGTCTAACTAAGAAATTCCGTTCATTACCCTCATAAATTATTTACCTTTATTGCTGGCTGGGTCCTGAATTGGAACATGATTTGGTCGTTTTGGATAGGAAGCCTTCCCTTCATCTGGACCAGTAAGGTCATTTCTCTGGTCTAGAACTTTCCCAGTATATTCAATTGGATTATTCTTTGGCATTGTCTCACCTCCAAGTTAAAGGGGCGATGCACTATGATCGTCCGTTAGCTCTTCTTGTTTTGAGTTTTTAATTTCTGCTCTGCCTCACTCATGTTTGGATTACTTCTGGGTTGACTTTTGCTTAACGCCTTCTTTAATTCAATATTGGCATCATCATCCGTATTATACTTCTGGTCCATACTTCTCCCTCCTTTTTGTTACTTATTATGAACCTTATTAGTAGGTTCATTCGTTCGTTATTTTTTACATAACGGAAAAAGCTTCGTTTTAGATAATCCCTTCTAATCCGTTTGCTTGCTGACAAACGAAAAAAGGGGTCCTTCCCCTTACTAAGGGAAAAGGACTCCAAATTCAGGCTAGTTAATTGACTCTCTTCGGACCGGTCCAATACATTTCTCTTAAACGAAATTTTTGCAATTTACCTGTTGCTGTTTTTGGTAAAGCTTCTACAAATTCAACTGCCTTCGGTGCTTTAAAATGTGCTAACTCTGACCGGCAGAACTGGACTATTTCATCTTCAGTTACTTTCGCCTCAGGTTTTAACACGATAATCGCCTTTGGAACCTCGCCCCACTTTTCATCCGGGATCGCAATCACGGCAGTTTCCAAGACAGCCGGGTGCTTATAGAGAACTCCTTCAACCTCTGTAGAAGAGATATTCTCTCCACCAGAAATAATCAAATCCTTGGCACGATCTCGTATTTCGATGAACCCATCTGGGTGAGTGACAGCCAAATCTCCCGTATGGAACCAGCCGCCCCTGATTGCCGCTGCAGTGGTGATTGGATCCTTGTAATAACCTGCCATGACGACGTTACCACGCGTGATGATTTCTCCTAATTCTTCTCCGTTCCAGGCCACTTCTTCCCCATCTTGATGTACAGCCTTTGTTTCGCCATTGAAAGCAAGTTCAATCCCTTGTCTTGCCTTGATCGCTGCTTGTTCATCAGCTGTCATTGCATCAAATTCTTTTTTCCACTCACAGTAAAGGATGAAAGGAGAGGTTTCCGTTAGACCATAGACATGTATCATATTTAAACCCAGAATTTCTTGCGCTTTATGAATCAGTACTGCTGCAGGAGGTGCGCCGGCTGTCGCCATCCGTGGGTTGGTAGTAATCTTAATTTCTTTTGCCTTTGGCTCATTGACCAGCATATTCACAACCGTTGGCGCACCGCATAAAAGCGTGATTTTCTTCTTTTCAAATAATTCAAGTATAAGGGGCGGGTCAACTTTTCTGAGACATACATGGGTACCGCCTATAGCCGTAATCGCCCAAACACCGCCCCAGCCATTTGCATGAAACATCGGTAGTGTATGGAGATAGACATCATCATGGTTGACACCTAAATGATACATGAAATTAGCAGCATTTAAATAATTCCCTCGATGTGTAAGCATGACTCCCTTGGGTTTTGAAGTCGTCCCGCTCGTATAATTTAAAGTTAGCAGTTGATTTTCATCAATATCCACCTCTGGAAGTGTAACCGTTTCCAAAGTATGTTGCAAAAAATCCTCATAATCGATGCCAATTAAAGAAGTATCCTGTCCCGGTACAGATACGATTATAATTTGTTCGAGGGAAAGATTATCGATTATTTTCTCAATCGGTCCGCAAAATTCTTCATCGACAATTAACATCTTCGCATCACTGTGACGAATGATATACTCTAAGTCATCCGCAGTAAGCCTGTAATTTAGCGGTACCATGACCGCGCCAAGCTGGCAGATTCCATAAAAGCACTCCAGCATATAATGCGTGTTAGGCAACATGACCGCTACATGATCACCTTGGATGATTCCTGCTTGAAGAAGAGCAGCAGAAAGCTGATCGACTCGCTTGCCAAATTCTTGATATGTAAATTCCTTTTCTCCATCGATGACGGCTGTTTTATTCGGATAATACTTCACCGCCCGGCGTTTCCAGTCTAATGGGGTTAATGGGGTTAACGGGGAAAACATATAACCAACTCCTCTTTTATTAAATGAGAGTGATGGGTAAACTTTTCGCGTATTGGTCCCTTTGATGTATACATCACAATTCTATTCTTGTCCCAAAAATAGGGATTTGTCAATTAATAATTTAATTTTTCTGAATTTAGTATTTAACTACCTTTATCACAAAAAAAATCGAGTAGAGACTTAGTCCCTCACTCGAATTTTGTACTTATCATTTTTTCTTTTCACTTGAGTTTTTTCTGGCTTATTTTACATTTAGGGGTTTATATCAAACTATTATGTAAAGCAAGAGGGTCAACTTTTCGACTTCTTAATTTTGTAATTTTTATGGTTTACAATGGTAGTAAGTGGTTCATCCTTATCTTTCGAATAACCATATTGGACCATAACAGAATTTTCCCTAATACCAGAAACGACACCTTCATGATTTTTTCCTTCACGACTAAAGGAAATAACATCGCCAATATTTGCCGTAGCCATTCCATCACCTCGACTTTATATTAACCAATAATTCCCGAAAAAATACTTTCCATCTATAAGGAAAATGATCAAAAAAAAAGCCCTTGAAGGGTCAAAGGCTTCGCTTTATCGGAACAATTAAAGTGCGATCGTACTTTCTAAAATAAGTTCATTAATGGTTTTCCTAAATCCCCAAATAATATCCGATAACATTTCTAATTCAATATCTATTTCTCTAATGTCCCAATAATGTTCGTTTTTTCGGTGATAGGTAAACTTTCCATCAGGATACTTCATAATCGTAAGTGTTCCATTCGGACTGACTGTATTTAAGGTAAGAAAATATTTCGTCCCATCCCAATTAGCATACTTATCAAAATGATTTAGAAATCCAGTAATTTCGCTACTTCTCAAAATCATCACCAGTCACCCCTTAACTTTTAATCGGTAAAAACGATTCGTGAAAAAGGAACGTGAGGATTTTTAAAAAAATACATCCTCCATTAAGTTATTGTTTTCATTATAGAAGATAAAAAAGTTAATTCAACGATCATGGCAAATATCCAAACATCCTTTCGTGTAAAATGGTGTCAGGCACCAACATAAATTTGGAAACACATTTTCGGGTTAAAATCTGCTATAGTAGTTTTATGATGGAATGGAAAGGAAATATGACAAATATGAAATGTATTTCAATCGATTTAGATGGTACCTTATTAAACTCTCAGCATGAAATAAGCGTGGAGAATGTGAAGGCTTTAAACGAATTGAAGGACTCAGGCCACTGCCTTATTTTGAACACAGGTCGTGCTTACGCTGATGTCATTAAATTAAAAGCCGTTCAAAATATGGAAATTCCGATTTTTTGTATCAATGGATCCGTTTTATATTCAGAAACGAGAGAAATGCTGTACGAGGCTACATTAACAGTATCAACCTATAAAAGTATTTTTACGATTTTAAAAGAACTCGGCGTTGGTATTTTGGTTTACACCAATTATGGCGGTTTTCCTTCGACATTGCCTCCATTGCATGGGAAAAGTAAACAAGAGCTCGATACCCTTTTTCAAGAATTCAATTATGATGAAATTCTTGAAAAAGACAATGTAAAAATCTATAAACTTATTGCCTTGGTACACCCGGAGCAAATAGAAATGATAGCAGAGGTTAAAGCGGCATTAGCAGGGAATTTTGATATTTCGATCGCTTCCTCCTTTCCAAATAATGTGGAAATCACTTCAAACGAAGCTCATAAAGGAAAAGCTCTATTACGTTACCAAAAAATGTTGAATCTTTCTTTTGATGAAATAATCGCTTTTGGGGATGGCGGCAATGACCTTGCCCAGTTTGAAGTAGCAACCACTTCAGTTGCCATGAGAAATGCCCCTGTCCATGTTCAGCAAAAAGCCGATATCATCACAAAGACTAATGACGAAGATGGTTTTGCCTATGCTGTTCGAGAGCTTTTACAATTATTGAACACAGAAGAGCAACGAACTATAATTAAAAACTAAAATTTTTCTGCTTAAACAACTGCGTCACCTCAAAATGGGGGACGCAGTTTTTTGTCGTTTAATTTTTATATAGTCTGTAAGGCACGTCCAGTCATTTAAAACCAAGGACTGCATACCCTTCTTACTAAAGGGGGGATTTTCATTAACAGAGAATTTTCGAATAAAACGTCTTCCAAATCTTCCGTTGTTTTTGGAATCATTTTTGGTGTTATAGGGATTGGATTCATGTTTCTCAATATTTGGATCGGTTCGTTTATCTTTGTGATTGGAGTTGTCATTTTTTTGTGGATGCGATACTTTGGCAACGACACCACCGTTTCCTGTCGTGAAAAAGGGTTCACTGTCACAATCATTAATAAGCGAAAAGGAATCTTTGTAAACGACTACGCCTGGGAGCAAGTTACCGAAACCCACTATTACGAAAGAGAATCTGCAGGTGAAAATAACACAACAACACGTTATTTTCAGGTAAAAACCGAAAATGGTGTCGCCTTTAATGTATATGAAATGAAGAATTTTCATGAATTAATAGAAATATTCAATCAAAATACTGTCCACTTGCCTTACTTTTGGGAAAAGCCAACAGGAATCTTAAAAACACGTTATCAAAAACAAACCCGAGTTACTTCTTAAGGTATTGAACCTTCACCTTAAATATTCATCCGATATGAGCTTATAAAGGAATTATAGTTAGTAATTTTCTATCAATTTAAAAAAATTAGGGATTGGAAGGAATGTATGCTATACTTTGTTTACCATTTACTTTACGTTTTCATAAGACCGCCCTACTCAACTGCAGAGTAGGGTTTTTTATTTGCCCTGAATTTTACCAACAAAAAAAGACTCCCATAAAGAGAGTCTTTTTATATTTTGGGTCTTATTATGCTTTACGAACGTTAGTAGCTTGGGGTCCACGTTGACCTTGTTCTACTTCAAATGTTACAGCTTGACCTTCGTCTAAAGATTTGAAACCTTCGCTTTGGATAGCTGAGAAGTGTACGAATACATCGTCTCCTGCTTCGCGTTCGATGAATCCGAATCCTTTTTCTGCATTAAACCATTTCACTTTACCTTGTTCCATTTGTTGTTTCCTCCTCGTGTGCTGTGCACACATTGTGTTACTATCCTTGCTCAGATCTTCAAGACAGAAAGTTTAGCACTTATTATCCTACCGACTAACAAAAATAATTCTCCTTTACTATAACAGAGATTAGTAAGGAATGCAAATAGGTATTTAGGATTAATTTTATTTTTTGATGTTTTTAAAATGCTATAAGGCACTTTCAGTCTTATTCTTTATGCGGTGTGCGGAGAAATTCTGCACACTGACAAAAATCCCTGTTATTAAGATGGTAACCAAAACAGGCAGCAGCCAGCCGAGCCCATTGTTATAAAAAGGCAATACTCGATCATAAAACGCAACAATCTGCGCTAGCCACCCAAAATATTCGATTCCAACCAGCTCACAGAATGTTTTAAGCCCATCGATAATACTAATCATAAAGGTGACTGAAATGGCTGTTACATAAACAATCCGTGAATGGTTAAACAGCTTGGACAAAAAAGTCAGCAGCATTAAGGCAATCGACAATGGATATAAAAACATTAATACAGGTATGGAAAAATTAATGATATTCGCTAAACCAAAGTTTGCGATTACAAACGAAACGAGCGAAAAGAAAAGCACCCACATTTTGTAACTGATTTTCGGTACCAGTGTATGGAAGTATTCGCCGCAAGCTGTCATCAAGCCGATGCTCGTTGTTAGACAAGCGAGTAAGATTATAACCGACAACATAACCGTACCAAATGTGCCAAAATAATAAGAAGATGCCTTCCCCAGAACAGGACCTCCAGTATCAAAAAGTCCGAACACGCTTGTGCTTGACGCCCCTAAATAAGCAACGCCAACGTAGATGATTCCAAGAAAAATGGTCGCAATCAGTCCAGACTTAGCTGATGCTATAAGGATACCTCGTGTAGACGTTACACCCATCGAACGAATTGAATTGATAACGATGATCCCAAATACAAGCGATGCAAGTGCATCCATTGTGTTATAACCTTCCATAAATCCTTTCATGAACGCCCCGCTTGCATATGTTGCTTGTGGTGCCTCAATTGAACCGATTGGCTTGACAATAACCATTACTAATAAGATTAAAATTAGAATGATAATAGCAGGAGATAAGATTTTCCCCACACGGTCCACAAGCTTTGCTGGGTTTAATGAAAACCACAAGGTCACAATAAAAAACAAACCAGTGAATACAAATAATCCAATTTGACCAAAACTTTCACTTACAAACGGTGCGATCCCAATATCATAGGCTACTGCGCCCGTCCTAGGTGCGGCAAAAAATGGCCCAATTGTCAAATAAAGAAGCGATGTGAAAATAACCCCATAGAGCGGGTGGATCCTGCTTGCCAGCTCCTCTAAGTTCTTGCTCCCCGAGAACCCCATTGCCAGGATTCCAAGAAACGGAAGCCCAATTCCGGTAATTAAAAAGCCTGTCACCGCCATCCACACATTTGACCCTGCATTTTGACCAAGTGCTGCTGGAAAAATTAAATTCCCTGCCCCGAAAAACAAGGCAAACAACATTACTCCTATAACGAAATACCTTGAAAATGGTAATTTATTTTGCATATTAGCTACTCCCACCTAGATGTTCTCTTCCTAAATAATTAATTCTAAAAGTATCTATATAATGATATATTCCGAGAATAATATTACTATCCTCTTGAGAAAAATTCAACCTATTTTTGAGATTAGTTAGATAATTTCGAAAGAAGATATGTTTATTTTTCAACCTATTTTATAAGATTTTGGTAAATAGTTGTGAAAATGATATATTTTTCATTTTTCTCATCAATACTTTTCTAGAAAAATAATTACCATAATTATTGCACACCATTTTCATCCATACAAAAAATTGCCGTATATATAGGAAACTCCCTATATATACGGCAATCTTTCAATTAGTTTGTATTTTATTTTTTCTTTAATTCCTCTAATAACGGAAAAAGTTCTTCCAAATGGGTAATCTCATAAGTAGGGATAACTTCATTTCTGGCTTTGTCATGACGGTTAATCCAAACCGTTTTGATTCCTGCCCGATTCGCTCCAAGAATATCTGTCATTAAATTATCCCCCACCATAAGGACCTCATCCTTTTGAACCGACATAAGCGAGAGTGCGTGTTCAAAAATGGTCGGATCAGGCTTCCCTCTGCCGAAATCCCCTGAAATAACAATTTGATCAAAATATGGAACCAGTTCAGGTGTTATCGTTAGTTTTGTTTTTTGAAGATCGGGTGAACCATTTGTTAACAGCAGCAACTGATAATTCTCTTTTAACGTATCAAGAATTTTAAATGATTCCTCATAGACAAACGGCAGGTTTCTACGCTCTTGTGGGAACCGTTCCGCTAACTCGAATCCAAAATCCGTGTCATCCACGCCCAATGATTTCAAACCAGCTGTCCAAGCGTCCTTTCGATAGGTAGGAACCATTTCCTTCATCTTTTTAAAATCATCCTGATCATCTAAAAAATTACCCCATAACCCTTCAAACGGATTAATCCCAATCATTTGCGTAAAAGGGTAAAATTCATAGGAAGCATAAATGTTTCTTGCTGCTTCTCGAACAGCCTCTTCTAGTTGGTCCGCATCGACCCCATACCGTTGCTCAGCTACTTTACAAGTAGCAGCAAAGGCTTCTTTCACACTCTTTTGATCCCATAGCAGTGTATCATCTAAATCAAAAAAAATCGCTTTAATCATCGTAACCTTCCCCTTGTATAAAAGATATTTTTTCTAGTTTACCATTTTAAATATTGAAAATATATAATTGTGAATTTTTTATTCATTTATTTGACAAGTGAACCGATAATCAAGCGGTGAACGCTTCATGGAATTTCTTAGGATGATACTGCTAACACATTGGTTTTGGATCCTACATCGTGAAGCGCCGGGTCGACTGTTACATTATTTCCAACAACCATTAAATGGGTATTAGGATCCTTCGAGACAATGATGACCCCATTCTTGACTACCGTTTGGCTGCCGATGATCGCATTTTCAATCCAGGCGTTCTCTTCAACAATAGTATTTGGCAAGATGACTGCATTTATAATTCGCGCCCCCTTTCCAATCTTCACACCGCTATACACAACGGACTTTTCGATCGTACCGTAAATTTCACAGCCTTCACTCAGTAAACATTGGTGGACCGTGGCTGACTCATCCACAAATAACGGGGGCGCATTACTTTCGACAGTATGGATTCTCCATTCAGGATTCAGAAGGAAGATATTACTATCCCTATTCAAAAGGGAGAATCGTTAGGCCCCCATATCGATTATACAAGTTCCAATAATTGCAATGGCCAAGATGTGAATGCAAAACATAAGGTCTGTATTGCGTTAAAATTCCAACGGTCTCAATTCTGGAATTCTTGCAGTTACTTAAGGCAAAATCAATGATTCGGTATTTCCCACCAAATGGTACTGCTGGTTTAACTAGGGATTTGTAAGCAGGTTTAATCTTGTTCCCCTTCCTCCAGCCAATAGCAAAGCAATCCATTTTTGTTTCATTGTTTCCCTCCTCGTAAAATTTTTTTGAATGAGACTGTCATTGGAACTTCTTATACTCTTATTATCTCCGTTTTCTTCCATTTTTCCGTTTAACCTGTTACAGCTTTGTGAAAATACCCTGCTTTTTTATCGACACTAAAAGTGACGCAAACTCTGTATTTGTCTCGAATTGTCGTAAATTCAAACAATGAAAATATGACCAATATATAAAAAAAACTGCCATTTCTCGACGATTGATCTCATCGGTGGATGGCAGTTTTTATATATTATTCTAGAATTCGTTTTTCCCCTTCAATTGCTTTGATTGGGTCAATATTTTGCGTGAATTCAAGGGTGCCAATGTACTTCCCGTTCTCATCCCGTAAAGCAAAATAACGGATCTTAAAATCTGCCAACAGTTCCTCTACGACATGGACACTTCTAGGCGGGTGGCAGTTTTGAACGGTACGACCAATAATTGCTTTCGTCCGCGCAAAAATTCTTTCTTTTCCGTGTGAAAAATACCGAACCACATCATCTTGGTCAATGAAGGTGATGTCAACGGGTAAATGGTTTAATAAGAGCTCCAGCTGTTTTAAGGAAAGAATACCGGTTTCCATTTTAATATAGCCTTCAGAGATTGCCTTTTCATCTAGTGCTTTTCTTTCAGGCTTCCATTCTACTGCAGGAGCAATCAGACAAAAGCCAATTTCATCACTTTCATGGGCAATTTTGACCCATTCATCTTCTGTTAAATTCTTCAAAGCCATAGGAAAGAGAATGTTTTCTTCTTTATAAATCATTCCCGCTACTTCTTGAATGACATAATTTAAAACCCCGATAACAGACTGCTTGTCGCCGTGATAATGGGCAAGTTTTTGTCTGCCGTCCTTAATCGCGTCTCTGATGAAATCATCGATTCTCCACATATTTGTTGTGGGGCCGTAGATCCCGTACTTTTCTAAATAGGGAAAAATCAAATTCTCTTTTCGGCTATAGTGCTTATCAATATCGAGCAATAGATTAATATCTTCGATTAGCTTATAGATATTTTCAGCTGAATCTTCTTTGACAAACTCCTCTAAATGTACTTGAAGCTTGGTGGTTAACTGCTTATCAACCTCTTGATTTTCGAGTTTAAAGGTATGAATTGGATGACCTGCCTGGTCTTCAGGTCTTCCATTTTGATGGTTTTCTTCTTTAATCGTTCCTTGAAAAATGGCTGAATGCTGCTTGTAGATATGCTTAAGTTCAGCAGCAGAAATACTTCCCTCTTCGACAAAATCATGTTGTAACTGGGTTATTTCATCGACGGTTATTTTCCCGATAAACGCATCAAAATGCGCTTTGACCTCATCAAGATTTCGTCCATTATGAAGATCCATAAAAAGTTGTTTTAGTATATCTACGCGTTCTGTATTTTCACTAGTTAATTGTTCACGGTTATTAATGAATTCACTCATATCAGGATTCTCCTTTGCTATTTCAAAATACTTTTGATATTTGTTCTCATTAATAACTTAACACTTCCTAAACTGATTGTTTGTGATTAACATCATTAGTAACAAGGTAATTGTGAAAATTTTTAGGACGAACTTTTTGACAGCATATTAATTTCATGTTATATTTATCTCGAATTAAAGATAAATAGTTTAAAGATAATATTTCAAATTGGTTTAGAAGATACTTATTAAATAAGTCTATTTGAATATAAATAATCAAAATAGAGGATAAATTGGAGGATTCAAAATGAATGGATTAAAAGGTATGCACCACGTAACAGCCATTACGAGCAGCGCAGAAAAAAACTATGAGTTTTTTACGAATGTATTAGGGATGCGCTTAGTTAAGAAAACCGTTAACCAAGATGATATTCAAACCTATCACTTATTCTTTGCCGATGATATTGGCAGTGCTGGAACCGATATGACTTTTTTTGACTTTCCTGGCATACCTAAAGGGGTCCATGGTACCAACGAAATTTCAAAGACTTCCTTCCGTGTCCCAACTGATGCGGCGATCGAATATTGGGTGAAACGCTTTGACCGTTTAGAGGTAAAACATACAGGAATTAAAGAGCAATTTGGTAAAAAAACACTGTCGTTTGTTGATTTTGATGACCAGCAATACCAATTGATTTCAGATGAAAATAATAATGGTGTTGCAGCTGGTACCCCATGGCAAAAAGGACCGATTCCATTAGACTATGCGATTACTGGATTAGGCCCGATCTTTGTTCGTGTCGCTAATTTTGATTACTTTAAAGAAATGATGGAAAAAGTTCTTCTATTTAAAGAGATTGCACAAGAAGGAGCGTTTCATTTATTCGAAGTAGGTGAAGGCGGCAATGGCGCTCAGGTAGTAGTCGAATATAATGCGGTTCTTCCTCAAGCACGCCAAGGATTTGGGACGGTACATCATGCGGCATTCCGTGTCGACGATCGTTCCGTTCTAGAAGAATGGATTGGACATATGGAGAGCTTTGGATTCCAAACATCTGGATTCGTCGATCGCTACTTTTTCGGATCACTTTATACAAGAGTTGCACCGCAGATTCTATTTGAGTTTGCCACAGACGGCCCAGGATTTATGGGAGATGAGCCCTACGAAACATTAGGTGAAAAATTATCATTACCGCCATTCTTAGAACCAAAACGGGAACAAATCGAGAAATTGGTTCGTCCAATTGATACCATAAGAAGTACAAAAGAATTCATTAAAGAATAATCCTTTTAAAAATAACACACAAAGAGCGTGGCCGTGGGGCTCGCTCTTTGTTATTAACTAGAAAGGGTCAGTCCCCCACTACTTTTAATCACCCTTTTTAATAAGTTTGTTCCCATCCCAAAACCATTTATTCTCTTTTTGGAATACCCCCCCAATTCACCAATCACGTCCCATAAATTCACAATGAACTTTTTGTCCAGTTAAAACATCTAAACCATGGGAAGTTAACCTTAGCTTTGCATTGGGTTCCGGATTTTGATAGTTGGGTAATGGATAATCACATTCCAACAATGGATAGGGTCCCTGCATCAGCTCGTTTAGCATGGCCGCAAAATAAAGATCACTTATCCCATCATTAATTCTTTGCATACTTATCGATTGAAATAATTCTCCAAACGAGCATGTATTTTTATCAAGATAGTTTAAAACTAAGGTTTCTACTACATTTAGACCTGTATGCACTGAGGGAAAGTAGCTTAAGTGTGATTGAAATGCCTGTTTTAAAAAAGGTAATTTTTCTTTTGATGAAGCCATCCATTTTTCAATATCTATCGGATTCTTAGATGTATAAGCTCTCCAGCCAGTAATAGCTTCTATTATTTGTTCATCTGTTACTAGTTGTTTCTTTTGATAATAAAGTCCTTCCAATTGCTGAGATGATAATTGACCAAGGCCATAAAAAGGTTCTACCCCCTCATACTCATCAATAGTCACCAACCATAGGTTTCTAAACTCTTTTTTTGATAATTCGTTTAGCAAATACATTAACATCGTTTGATCATACCGATCGTGCTCAAACCATAGTACAATCTCTTTATCTCTAGGGATTTCATCAAGATATCGATTTTGGTCTTTACAATTCCGACTAAATAACTCAGCAGGAATAGCTAATTTTTCTTCAAAAAAACGGGCCCTGCGATGGATCCATTTTTCCTCCCTAATATCTTCGGATAATGGACCAAAATCATACATTTCCCGCCAAACTAGAACATCTCCAGGAAGATTTCCTAGCTTACTACCCACTACATCCCCATTTACAATGTGAATCATACCGATACCTCATTTCTAGTCATCTCTCTCATTAATCATTTATTTCAATAAGATTAACCAACAGACTTTGCACGATTTATGAACTAGACTTCATTCCAAAGTAGAATCTGATACAAGCATTTATCTATTTTAGCATGAAAATACATATATCCTTCTAATATAAGCATAGACTAATATGTTGCTATTTTAGGTAAGCATATTAGTTTAGTCATTTGCATATCGTTTTAAGACGGGAAAGGAGACGATTGAATATGTATAGTACCGAAGTAAACAAAAAAATTGAAAGTATTGCCCATCCAAAGGTCCAAAATATAATAAGAACATGCGTGGAACAAGGATGCGTGTTCAAACCTCATCCAAGCAACCCTAACTTAGTGAATTTATTTGATCCTGTACTCAGGAAAAATATTATTGGGGACATTAATCTTTTAAGTGAAAGAGGATATTTCACATTGGAAGTGGAAAATGGACGTTTCAAGACTTTTAGAAATGAAGTTATGGGATTGGATATAAATAAGGCAGATTTTGAAGATAAGGTATTAAGAAGATTGAAACGGTAGCCTTCGATATTTCAGGCGTGGAAAAGGGCAATGATTTTTGAGATCATTGCCCTTTTTTGTATATTTAAAACCAATAAAAAGGACAACCTTAAATGGTTATCCTTCGTTTGCCTGGCAACGTCCTACTCTCACAGGGACGCGTGTCCCAACTACCATCGGCGCTGAGAAGCTTAACTTCCGTGTTCGGTATGGGAACGGGTGTGACCTTCTCGCCATTGCTGCCAGACTATTTAATTGAGGAATCATTCCCTCAAAACTAGATAATGCAGAAGAAGTTTGTAAAACTGAGTGTGCCTTAAAATTGTCCAGCTGCGGCTCCTAACTTCTCGGCCGTTTCGATCTGTCCCTCCAAATCCAAAACTAGGATTTGCAGTGCCAGCTCTC
>NZ_JAGGQY010000024.1:0-26226 GCF_018613105.1 Bacillus sp. ISL-77 | reverse complement strand
CCTTTACAACGGGTACAGTTTAGTTTTACACCGACTTTTTTTAACTTCGTTCTTCAGTTAACTCATCCCGTTAGTCACTATAGGATGTTGTTCAGTTTTTATTTTTTTCTTTATAATCTTTTGTTTTTTCATTCCAGAAAGATATGAAAAAATTAATACAAGCGTTGTTAATCCTAACGTAATTAACAATTCAAAGGTCATTTTTCCATAAAACACACTATTGTAAAAAAATCCACCCATGCATCCGCCCAGTATCGGGCCTGCTACTGGTATCCATGCATATCGCCAATTTGAATGACCTTTACCTGGGATGGGTAAAAGACAATGCATGATTCTTGGCCCTAAATCACGAGCTGGATTAAGCGCAGCACCGGTTGAGCCGCCTAAAGATAACCCGAGAGTAATAATTAAAAACCCGACGGCTATGGGATGGAGACCTTCTGTAAACTTGTTGGCACCAATCGATAGAATCCCAAGTACGAGAATAAAAGTGGCTAATATCTCACTTAAAATATTAGAAAACGTATGCTGAATAGCAGGACTTGTCGCAAAAACACCCAGTATGGCGTTTGGATCCTTTGTTTCTTTCCAATGAGGAAAAAATTGCAAGAAGACTCCTGTTGAACCAATCATTGTTCCTATAAACTGAGCGATTATGTAGTCTGGTACCTGCTCCCAGGGGAAAGTTCCTGAAAATGCAAAGACTAAGGTTATCACTGGATTTAAATGGGCCCCGCTATATTTTCCAACCGTAAAAATGGCCAAAGTTACCGCCAGCCCCCACGCAAATTGAATTGCAAACCAACCTGCATTATGAGCAAAAGACTTTTTTAACGCGGTGCCAGCACATACACTCCCGCCTAAAAAGATTAAAATGGCCGTACCAACGACTTCTCCCCAAAAGGCTGTCATGTCTATCCTCCATTCTGAACCATGGTGAACCGCGGGGATGGTTCTGATGGCTTTTTAGTGGTTGAGTTAACCATAATTCAGCCATGAGAACCGTCCCCTTGGCACCCCCTTGGCACCTATAATAAATGACTAGTTGCTTGGATGAAGAACTGAGATTGTTGATAGTTATAAGTGACTTTGGAGAAGTCAAAGGGCTGGCCATTCGTTAAATGAAAAATCGTTTCAACGTAGAGTTTTGGTGATCCAATCTCTAAACCTAAATACGCTGCTTCTTCCTCATTCAATTTATCTACATGAAGGAATATATCTGAAAAACCGACCTTTAATCCTAACCCTTCCCTAATGTAATTAAATATCGATTCTGAAACAATTTCCTCATTCAAATACGTAACGATGGATTTATTATAGTAGGATTCTTCGAAGCATAAGGTTTGCCCGTTAATATACCGAACTCTTTTTACATAATAGACATCGTTATCGAGCGTAAGGTTTAAATTACCAGCCGCTTCTTGGGTTGGTTTTCTTAACTCTAATTCAATTACTTTTGAGGTTACATGGAAATCCTCTAGGTCCGATTTAAATCCTTGATTTGAAAGCAGACTAATATATCCTTTTCTCTTATGTCTTCTAACAAAAATTCCGCTCCCTCTGACTTGAAAGACGGCTCCTTTTTTCTCCAATAGCTCTAGAGATTTAGTAATCGTACTCTTGCTCACTTGGAATTGAGTCATTAAGGTTTCTAAAACTGGAAGCTTATCTCCTTGTTGAAGGGAATTATCTTCAATATATTTTTCTATTTCAAATGCGATTTGCTGGTACTTTAACATATTCATTCCTCATTAGTTAAATTTACTTGCTTCATTATTAGAATTATAGCATAAACCGAACAAAGATATTATATATTTATAATTTTATTATTTGGGTATTGATAAATTATACCGGTACAATTACAATGAATTATACCGGTACAATATTAATATGACCTTATAAATTTAAATGAAAGCGTATAATTAATTGAGGAGGATTCACATGTCGGGAAAAGTTAGAGATTACACGAAGCTCGCGAATGACATACTCGAAGCTGTCGGCGGAGAAGAGAATGTCATCGGGGCAACACGTTGTGCAACTAGACTAAGATTAGTGCTAAAGCGCTCTAATCCCAAAGCCAAAGAAAAGGTAGCTTCTATGCCTGGTGTCATCACGGTAGTAGAGAACAGCGGTCAATTTCAAGTGGTAATTGGACAGCACGTAGGGGAAGTCTTTGAGAAGTTTTCAAGTTTAGTAAATTTAGAAACATCCAGTGAAGAAAGCGAACAAAAAGGAACGATCTTAAACCGAATTATTGCGACGATGTCAGCGGTTTTTGCGCCGTTTATCTATATTCTAGCTGCAGCTGGTATTTTACAAGGTACGTTAATTTTAATTAATTTGGTGTTTGATAGTTTTGCAAAAACTGGTACCTACGAGGTTTTAAGTTTTATATCATGGGCACCATTTACTTTTTTACCGATTTTTATTGCGATTACAGCATCTAAACACTTTAAAGTAAACACATTTATAGCAGTGGCCTGTAGTGCTGCCTTAGTTAGTCCAACATGGGCAGAAATGGCCGCGAGAATTGCGGGTGGAGAAAGCATTACGTTCTTAGGGCTGGCGTTATCTAAGACTACGTATACATCTTCCGTGCTTCCGCCGCTCTTTTTAGTATGGATTTTGTCTTACCTTGAAAGATTTTTGAATAAGAGTATTAACGAAGTAATCAGACCTTTATTTGTTCCATTCTTTAGTATGTTAATTATGGTACCTTTAACGATTGGATTTATTGGTCCTATTACAACTATGGGAGCAAATGGAATTGCTGATGGTTATAATTTCTTAGCAGAAAATGCACCTGTGGTGGCGGGCGCCATTATTGGCGGGTTCTGGCAGGTAATCGTTATTTTTGGTGTGCATTGGGGAGTCACTCCAATGGTATTAGCGAATTTTGATTTATACGGCCGCGACTCCTTCCAGGCGTATCAAACAATCGCCGTTATCGCACAAGTGGGAGCAGTCCTTGGTGTTATTTTAAAAACAAAAAGCCAAGAAGTGCGGAAAGTCGGTATTTCAGCTGGTATCACTGGATTATTTGGTATTACAGAGCCAGCGATTTATGGGGTGACACTAAGATTTAAGAAACCGTTTATATTTGGTTGTATTTCAGGTGCAATTGGTGCCATAGTAGCAAGTTTCTTTAATGTTTATTACTTTGCCTATGCAGGGTTGCCAGGACCGCTAACCCTTGTAAATGGTATAAGTGCAGACTACCCAATGTCGTTTTGGGGAATTTTAATAGGTGTGGCAATTGCTATCATTCTTCCAATCGTTTTAATTCAAATTTTCGGATATGGTGAAGATAAAGCGGAAAAAGCAGGCAGTGAAAACGCACCAGAAGTGCAAGCACAACCGAATTTCCAACCAAATAGTGAAGAAGCAATCGCTGCTCCTTTTGTTGGTAAAGTTATGCCGCTTTCACAGGTTCCAGATGAAGTATTTAGCTCAGGTATGATGGGGAAAGGTGTAGCAATCGAGCCTGCAGGAAACAAATTATATGCTCCTTTTGATGGAACGGTTGTGATGATTGCACCTACCAAGCATGCGATCGGCTTGCGTTCAGAAACTGGTGTTGAAATGCTTATGCATATTGGTTTAGATACAGTCACATTAGATGGAAAACCTTTCACATTAAACGTACAAGATGGAGATAAAGTCAAACAAGGTGATTTACTCATCAAATTTGATAAAGAATTCATTCACGATAAAGGGCTAAAAACAATTACGCCTCTAATCATTACGAATACACATGCGTTTAAAGAAATTATTATCGAAAATATTAAAGAAATTACATTAGATCAGAAATTATTCACAGTAGTGAAATAAGGGGGAAATGGACATGGCAAAATTACCAAAGGATTTTCTATGGGGCGGCGCTTTAGCCGCTCACCAATTTGAAGGTGGATGGTATCAAGGCGGTAAAGGACCAAGTGTTGTTGATGTCTTGACAGCAGGAGCACATGGCGTACCAAGAAAAATAACAGAAACAGTCGAGGAGAATGAATTCTACCCGAATCATGAAGCCATTGATTTCTATCATAAGTATAGAGAAGATATCGCTTTATTTGCAGAAATGGGATTAAAGTGTTTAAGAACTTCCATCGGATGGAGCAGAATTTTTCCAAAAGGTGATGAAGTTGAACCGAACGAGGCAGGATTACAATTCTATGATGATGTATTTGATGAATTGCTCAAGTATGGAATTGAACCTGTCATTACCTTATCTCATTTCGAAATGCCGTTACATTTGGCAAGAGAATATGGCGGATTTAAAAATAGAAAAGTAGTAGACTTTTTTGCGAAATTCGCTGAGGTTTGCTTTAATCGTTATAAGGACAAAGTGAAATACTGGATGACTTTTAATGAAATTAATAACCAAATGGACGTGAATAATCCCCTGTTTTTATGGACAAATTCAGGTGTTACTGTAGAAGAAGGAGAAAATGCGAAAGAAGTCATGTACCAAGCAGGTCATCATGAATTAGTTGCAAGTGCTTTGGCTGTAGCAAAAGGAAAAGAAATTAACCCAGAGTTCCAAATTGGGGCCATGGTTTCGCATGTTCCGATTTATCCTTATTCATCCAACCCAGAAGATGTGATGCTAGCAGAGGAAGAAATGAGACAACGCTACTTCTTCGCTGATGTACATGTCCGCGGATCTTATCCAAGTTACGCTTTAAAAGAATTTGAAAGAGAAGGGTATAATATCAAGTTCGAAGATGGCGATGCAGAAATCTTAAAAAATGGGACGGTTGATTATTTAGGTTTCAGTTATTATATGTCTACCACCGTTAAAAGCGATGTGGTAAAGGATAACCTTGGAGATATCGTGAATGGCGGATTACCTAATGGTGTAGAAAATCCATATATTAAATCCAGCGACTGGGGTTGGGCGATTGATCCTACTGGACTCCGCTATACATTAAACCGTTTTTATGATCGCTACCAAATTCCATTATTTATCGTAGAAAATGGTTTTGGTGCGGTGGATATAGTAGAAGAAGATGGCTCCATCCATGACCCAGAAAGAATTCAATATCTAAAATCACATATTGAAGCATTAGAAAAAGCAGTAAATTACGATGGTGTTGATTTAATGGGATATACGCCATGGGGAATCATCGATATCGTGTCATTCACAACAGGTGAAATGAAAAAACGTTATGGTATGATTTATGTTGATCGTGATAATGAAGGTAATGGATCCATGAAGCGATATAAGAAAGATTCCTTTGATTGGTATAAAAAAGTAATCGAAACTAATGGCAAAGAATTATAATACCTCCTCTTAGTGTGAACAAAACCCGAATAATGGACTTCTATTAAAGAAGTCCATTATTCGGGTTTTTTGTGTGAATATTAAAATGATAGGTATCCCATTTTTTCAACGAACGGTTTAATAAATTTTATTAGACTGTTTTCTTCTCTAATTAAAACTTTAGTTAATAGGTTCATGACATGATTAATAATTGAAACTAGAACAATTAGACGTTTCAACCTATTAAATAAATAAAGTAAATTTGGTTATTTTTTTAAAATTATCGCGAAAAGGATGAAATAAATTGAAAAAATTTAAAAAATAATGAAAAAATATTAAAAAAAGTAGTTGAAAATGAAAAAATATGATGTTAAATTAAAGGAGAAGAAAAAATACTATGAAAAGTTAAGAGGAGGACAAAAATGAAAACGGCTACTAAACTTAAATTGGCTACCCGAATTAATTCCATTCTTCCAACAGTTAATAATGATATTCTTCTAGCGATAGAATCCATTTCAAAAATTGATGGAATAACAAGTGTTGATCTTAACTACCCAGAACATTTTGAAAATCATTCTTTACAAGCAATACAAACGACATTATCAAATGCGGGTTTAGAAGTGAATGGTTTGGCATTGCGTTTTAGAAGTCAGTTTATAAATGGGGAGTTAGGAAACAAAAACTCTAGCATTTCAATGGAAGCGTTTCAATTATGCTGTGAGGCAGCCGATATCTGCCGCAGTTTAGGGGGAAAGGTTTTAACTATTTGGTTAGGATATGACGGTTTTGATTATCCTTTTCAAGTAAACTATCAAGAAGCTTGGAATCAAGTTAAAGAATATTTTTGTAAACTTGCTGACTATGCACCAGATTTGAGGATTAGTATTGAATATAAACCTTTTCAGCCAAGGGCTTATTCACTAATCGATAGTGTCGGGCTTTCCTTGTTGATGGTAAACGAAATTGGACGACCTAATGTCGGAGTAACGCTTGATTATTGTCATATGTTAATGAAACATGAGAATCCAGGATTTGGACTAACTCTTGTAGCGAAGCAAGACAAACTTTACGGAGTACATATCAACGATGGCTACGGTTTAAATGATGATGGTTTAATGGTGGGTACTTCTTCATTCTTGCAAACTTTAGAATTTATCTATTATTTAAAGAAATTCAAATATCAAGATGCTATCTATTTCGATACTTTTCCTGTTAGAGAAAACCCAATCGAAGAAATTAAACAGAATGTTAAATTAATAAATAAAATATTCTATCTCGTTGACCAAATTGGTCTAGAGAGAATCGAACAAATCATCGAGGAAAATGACGGCGTTGCTGCTACACAATTGCTATTGGAATGTTTGAAATAAATAACCCTATAAACTAGAAAAACAAAAAAGGTATTTGCCTAAAAATTTTTTATATGAATGAAAACGGTTACCTATTATAGGAGGGTTCACATGTTGAAAAAATTACCTGTTTTATTGTCAGTTGTTTCGTTATCTATTGGTCTTGCAGCATGTAGTAGTCAATCCAGCGGAAGTGCAGATAAAGCAAATGCAGGTTTTAACCCAGATGATGCAAAAGGAATTGAATTTAAAGAACTAAGAAGTAGTCTTGGAGATATTCCAAAACCTGAGGGCGATGTGAAGTTCGGAGCTGTTGCAAAAGCATTTGAAAATGAATATTGGAGAACCTTGAAGGAAGGGTATGAAGAAGGCGTAAAGAAACTTCAAGATAGGGGATACAAAGTATCCATCGATGTGAAGTCTGCACAAGGTGAAGGTGATGAACAGGGACAATTATCGATTGTTGAAGATATGGTAAACAAGAAATACACTGCCTTATTATTATCTCCAATATCCGATAGCAATCTTGTTCCAGGTGTCGAAGAGGCTAAAAAAGCAAAAATTCCTGTTTTTAATGTTAATGATGGACTAATCAGTGAGGCTCCAAATTATGTTGGTCCTAAAGCTATTCAAAATGGTGAATTGGCTGCTGAATGGATTGCGAATAAATTAAACAGTAAAGGTGAAGTTGCCATCGTCGTAGGGATGCCAAAAGCCTTTGCTGCAAGACAAAGAACAACCGGTTTTGAAAATTATATGAAAGAGAATGCACCAGATATTGAGATTGTTGCAAAACAGAATGCGGACTGGGATCGTGCAAAATCAAAGGATTTAGCCGAAACATGGATCAAAAAGTATCCAGATCTAAAAGCAATTTTCTGTAATAACGACACTATGGCGTTAGGTGTTCAAGAAGCGATTAATGATTCTGGCAAAGATATACTTGTTGTTGGTGTAGATGGTATTGGTGAAGCGTATGATTCAATCCGCAAAGGTGAATTGGACGCAACGATCGATTCATTCCCAAGATTTAAATCTCAAATTGCTATTGAAGCGACATTAAGAGCTTTAGGAGGACAAAAAGTACCACGCGTTGTATGGACTCCGCAAGCATTAATTGATAGCACCAATGTTGATAAACCTGCAGAGGAAATTATTCAATGGACAGAGCCACAGTTTGCTGAGTAGAAAATCAAATTATTAATACCAAAGTCGAATCATTTGATTCGACTTTGGTAATAAAGGGGAAACAAATGATGAAAAGAAGGTCTGAAAACATTATTAATTTTGAAAATATATCAAAAACTTTCCCTGGTGTTAAAGCCTTAAAAGGAGTTAATTTTAGCATTCAAAAAGGAGAAATACATGCACTTCTAGGGGAAAATGGGGCAGGAAAATCTACTTTATTAAATATTCTTCATGGAGTTTACGCTGAATACGAAGGTGTAGTTAAAATAGATCATGCTCCTGTTTCATTCAAAAATACGGATGATGCCATAAAGCAAGGAATCGCAAAAGTTCACCAGGAAGTAAATCTAATCCCACACATGACCATTGGACAAAATATTGCGCTTGGATATGAACCAAGAAAAGGGCCTTTTATTGATTTTAAAAAGATTCACAAAAAAGCAAACGAATTACTAGAAAAACTTAATTGTAAGTTTCGGAGTGAGGATCTTGCTTCGGAGCTAAGTACAGGTGAGATGCAGATGGTTCAAATAGCCAAAGCTTTGTACCATAATGCTAAAGTTATCTCCTTTGATGAACCAACTGCTTCATTAACGACTAATGAAACGGATGCTTTATTCAAAATTATCCATGAACTAAAAAATAATGGCATTACGATTCTTTATGTTAGTCATCGGCTTAATGAGATATTTGAAATTTGCGATCGGGCTACGGTTTTACGTGATGGAACATTTATTCAAACATTAGAAATTGCTGACATTACGAAAGAGGATTTAATCAGGTACATGGTTGGTCGTGATGTTGCTGCCTTTGCAGTCCGTACTAAACCATCCAATGTACGCGATGAGGTTGTTTTAGAGGTTGACAATTTATCGATAAATGGAGTGTATGAGCCAATTTCCTTTCATCTAAAAAAGGGGGAAATCCTAGGCTTTGCAGGACTAGTGGGTGCTAAAAGAACAGATGTTGTACGGACTATTTTTGGTGCTGATCAAAAAGATAGTGGAACAATCAAGATTAATGGTAAAACTGTTGAGATAAAATCACCAACCCATGCTCTTAAGTTTGGTATTGGATTAATCCCGGAGAACCGGAAAACGCAAGGATATATCAAAAATTTTGATAATGCAAAAAACACTGGTATTGCCAGTTTAGATAAATTTTTAAAGTATGGGTTTGTAAGCTACAAGAGGCTAAATGAAAATTGCGATAAATTTATGAAGGAAATCGATTTAAACCCGAAGGATCCTAACTATTTAACCAATGATTTAAGTGGTGGTAACCAGCAGAAAGTAATCTTATCAAAATGGCTTTCTTCTGATGCTGATATCTTAATTTTAGATGAACCCACAAAAGGTGTAGATGTGGGTGCGAAGGCTGAAATTTATCGGGTCCTGGAGGATTTAATCGAAAAGGGTAAATCCATTATCGTCGTATCTTCAGAATTACCCGAAATTATTGGATTGTGTGATCGAGTGGTAGTAATGAGGGAAGGTAAGAAAGTTACGGAACTTAAAAAAGATGAATTAAATGAAGAACGAATTCTTCAATATGCAATGGGGGTAAGCGGAAATGTTTAATTTAAAGGGTTTAAGTCGTGAATTTAGTATTGTCATTGCCTTAATCATTATGATGGTTATTTTTTCTATCATTGATCCAATCTATTTAAGCTATAACAATCTCATTGATATCGTTGATCAGAGCGTAATCAATGGATTGTTAGCAATCGGGATTACCTATGCGATTATTACCGCAGGTATTGACTTATCAATTGGTTCTATTTTCGCGATTGTCATTGTTGTGGTAGGAGATTTACTGGTTAGAGGGGTCAATCCCATTTTAGCGATAGTGGCCGGTGCAATCATTGGTTTCATCCTAGGTGCTATTAACGGTTTACTTATTACAAAACTAAAATTACAGCCTTTTATTGTTACGTTAGGAACGATGAGTGGATATCGAGGGTTAGCTTATATTATAACTGGGGGATGGCCAGTATTAAATATTCCTAGTGATTATAGAACCTTCCTAGACGGAGATCTCTTTGGAAGTATCCCAGTTTCTGTCATCCTATTATTTGCGTTTGCGATTGTCAGTCATATTATCTTAAAGTATACCAAGTTTGGAACTTATATATATGCACTTGGCGGGAATGAAGAAGCTACTAGACTATCAGGAGTTAATGTAACTAGAATAAAAATATACACATATGCTTTTTGTGGTGTTGCTGCTGCACTTTCTGGAATGATCTTATTAGCTCGTTTAGGAAGTGGAGAACCAACAGCGGGACAATCCTATGAATTAAATGCAATTGCTGCTGCTGCCATTGGTGGAGCTAGTTTAGCAGGTGGTAAAGGGAACATTTTAGGAACACTTCTTGGTGCTTTGCTTTTGTCTGCACTAAAGGTGGGACTAGTAGTAGTAGGTGTCGATGCATTTTGGCAATATATAGCTACCGGTGCTATTATTGTAGTAGCTGCATATTTTGAGGTGATTCAAGAAAAACTTCAAAAGTTAAATCGTAAGAATTCACATTTGAAAACTAATATAAAAAATAGTCTTTCTGAAAAGGTTGGTAGCTAATCATGAGTGGAGGATTTGTAACGGTTGTTGGCAGTTTGAATTTCGATATCATTTTTAAACAAAAGAAATTACCTGCCATTGGTGAAACCTACTCAGCAGATAATATTTCTTTTTGCAGCGGTGGAAAAGGAGCAAACCAAGCCGTTCAATGTGCTAAATTGGGCTTGAAAACCTACATGGTTGGAAAAATAGGTAATGATTATTTTGGAGAGGTTCTAAAACAAAATCTTACCAAATATGGTGTTGATACTACTTGTCTAACAACGGTCCCAACCAATACAGGAATAGGGGTTGTAAACGCAATAGAAGATGGAAGTTTAGTTGCAACTATTGCTAAAGGGGCAAATTACTCCTTAACCCAAACTGATATTGACCATGCTGAAAATGTGATTGCGGAAAGTAAAGTCGTCATTCTACAATTAGAAGTTCCGATTGAAGTTGTGGAATATACGATAAAAAAGGCAAAAAAATATAACTGTTACGTGATTTTAAATGGAGCTCCTGCTAGTGAGATTTCCGAAGAGGCATTAAAGATGGTTGATTGTTTTGTGGTAAATGAGTCAGAAGCAAGTTACTATGCAGGAAAAGAGGTCTCAAGTTACCAGGAGGCTGAAAAAGTATGTGAACTACTTCATGCTAAAGTAGGGCAGCACTTAATCATAACCCTTGGAGCAGAAGGAAGTCTAATCTTTAATGGTACGGAAAAGCTTTATATCCCACCTAATAAAGTAAAAGTGGTCGAAACAACTGGTGCAGGGGATTCCTATATAGGGGCTTTTGCCTATGGGAAGATTAATGGAATGGATCTTCGCGAAGCGGGTAATTTCGCTTCGAAAGTTAGTTCATTAACGGTTTTAAACATCGGCGGACAGGATGCTATGCCTACCTTAGATGAAGTGAAAAGCAGTTCAGTTGTATAGTTAATATTTCGAATAATAAAAAATGGGGCTTGGAGTATGATACCTTATGTACGGCAAAAAAAAATTGTAGAAGAACTAGGAAAGAAGGAAATTGTATTTTTAGAAGACTTAGTCGGGCTTTTTTCCGAAGTATCAGAGTCGACGATTAGGCGAGATCTAAAAATGCTCGAGGAAGAAGGACAAATCCAAACTCTTAGGGGCGGAGGAGTGAAGTTAAAAAGTAGTTCCTACGATATCCCAGTGGTAGAAAAGAAAGAAATGTACAAGGAAGAAAAAGAACGGATTGCTAGATTTGCTGCATCATTAGTTAAGGATAATGAAGTGGTTTATATCGATTCAGGTACGACCTGTTTGCAAATGATTAAATATCTAAAAGATAAAACCATTACAGTTATAACTTCTAATATACAAGTTATTTATGAGTTAGATAGTCCTACCATAAATTGTATTGTTCTTGGTGGAGAAGTAAATAAAACACTAGACTCTATTTCAGGACCATTGACAGAATTGACTTTAAAAAATCTATATTTTGACAAGGCATTCTTGGGAACATCAGGGTTTAGCGTGGAAAATGGGATAAATACACCTGATTTTAGAGAAGCGAATAAAAAAGCAATTGTAAAAGAAAAATCAAAAGAATGCTATGTATTAGCTGACAATTCAAAAAGTGATAAAAACACATTATGTAAGGCATTCGAATTAGATGAATGCATCATAATAACCGATAAGTCTTCCATGTTATTAGAAAATCATGCAAAGTATTTTATTGCAGATTAATTACCACTCTAGGGGTTGAGAATAGTGGAATTGGACTCAATGGTGGAATAATTGGTTATATTGAGGACAAAGAGAATACAGTTTGTGAGTGTATAAGGAAGTCATAATGCATAAAAAGAGATTGGTTTCAAAATGAAACCGGTCTCTTTTTAAACTGCTTTTTAAAATCGTGTCTGAAAGCGGGCTTCATTCGGACAAGGAAAGGAGAAAAAACCTGATCTTGTCCGAATGTATCCGGTCTATAGCGATGGTCACAAAACCTTTCAAGCCAAAAGAGATTAAAATCAATTGCTTGTACATCCAACTTATTCCATTCATAAATACTGCTTTTTGTATTAATCTTTCAATCACTAAATGAAAATTAAGCGTTATTTTTAAACTCTTTTAAAGAAAATAAATCGTTGAAATCAGACCAACTCATTTTTCGTTTCAAATATTCGCGAAAAGAGAAGCAGCTTTTTTCTTGGGGATTATTATAAAGAAACGAAATAAACTTTTGTAAACGAACTTGGATCATAAAATAATAACAATTATTTTGATCTAATACAGGGATTTCAATGACTTTTATTTTCTGGCAAACCACATTTTTGAACTCTAGGCTCTTACATAACAAAATATCATCTTCTTTTTACCGTTTTTTTTATATTATAACGTATTATCTCCGCAAAACTATTTAAATATTAAATGTTCAAAAATAATTCAGATTATTTTTATCGAAAAAAACCAGACTCTTATTTTAGAATCTGGTTTTTTCCATAGATATTCAGATAAGGGAAGCAACATCTTCGAAAACGTACTTCCCATCACAAATCATCATTTCTACTATTATTTTAAGCTAGTCGCATCTTAAAATCTTGATAGCCAAATTCACGCACGACACGACAATCTCCATCTTTATCTTGAATAGCGATGGCCGGTAAGGGCATGCCGTTAAAAGTGGTGTTTTTGACCATCGTATAAATCGCCATATCACCGAAAACTAAGCGGTCGCCGCTCTTTAATGGCTGATCAAAAGAATAATCTCCGATGACATCGCCTGTCAGGCAGGTTTGCCCGCCAAGTCGATAGGTAAATGGCTTCTCGCCAGCTTCCCCTGATCCAAAAAGCGGGGGACGATAAGGCATTTCCAATACATCAGGCATATGGCAGGTGGCAGACGTGTCAAGAATCGCAATCTCCAATTCGTTTTGATGGAGATCAAGAACAGACGTTATCAAGTAACCTGCATTGAGAGCAATCGCTTCTCCCGGCTCAAGATAGACTTCTAAACCATAGTTATCTTGCATTCTCTTAATACACGCTTCTAATCTTGGAATATCATAATCTTCTCTTGTAATATGATGACCGCCGCCAAAGTTGATCCATTCCATTTGCGGGAGCCATTCACCAAACTTTTCTTCCACTGCATGAAGAGTGGTTTCTAAGTCGTCCGAGTTTTGCTGACAAAGAGTGTGAAAATGCAGACCTGAAACGCCATCAAGCAAATCGGGACGAAAATGCTTTTTTGTTACACCAAACCTAGAACCCGGTGAACATGGGTCATAGATGGCATGCCCAATTTGTGTGGAGCATTCAGGATTGATGCGCAAGCCTACTTTACAACCAGCTTGAAGAGCTTTATCTTTAAATTTTTCCAGCTGTGAGAAGGAATTAAAGATAATATGGTCGGAAATGGATACAATTTCATCGATTTCATCCTCACGATAGGCAGGGGCAAAGACATGATTCTCTTTGCCCATTTCCTCGTAACCTAGACGTGCCTCGTACAAGCCGCTTGCGGTTGTGCCACTTAAATACTTTCCAATGAGAGGATACATGGTTGTCATAGAAAATGCTTTTTGCGCCAAAACAATCTTAGCTCCTGTCCGTTCCATGACTCCGTTCAGGATCTTTAGATTTTTTTCGACAAGACCTTCATCGACTACATAACAGGGTGTTGGTAATTCCTCAAACCGCATCTTAACGAACAAGCTCCGGCTCTTTTACCTTAATAGGCTCAGAATCTACTAGCTCTGGATATAAGTCTTCTTGCCATGGAAGTCCCCATTTGTTTAATGCGTCCATGAATGGATCTGGATCAAATTCTTCAATATTGAATACACCTGGTTTGTTCCATTTACCAGTCATCAGCATCATCGCACCGATCATCGCAGGAACACCTGTTGTATAAGAAATGGCTTGAGAACCGACTTCTTTATAGCATTCTTGGTGGTCACAAACATTGTAAACGTAATAAGATTTCTCTTTTCCGTCCTTTTTACCTCTAAAGATACAGCCGATGTTTGTTTTACCAACTGTACGAGGTCCAAGTGAAGCTGGATCTGGTAGCATAGCCTTCAAGAATTGAAGTGGAATGATTTGTTTTCCTTCATATTCAATGGGCTCAATGGAAGTCATGCCAACATTCTCAAGACATTTTAGGTGAGTAATGTAGCTTTGGCCAAATGTCATGAAGAAACGGATCCGCTTAATGCCTGGGATGTTTACAGCAAGAGATTCAAGTTCTTCATGGTAAAGCAAGTACATATCTTTCTCGCCAACTTCAGGGAAGTTATAGACGCGTTTGATTTCCATTGGCTCGGTTTCGATCCACTCACCGTTTTCCCAATATCTTCCGTTAGCAGAAACCTCGCGGATATTGATTTCCGGATTGAAATTAGTCGCGAAAGGATAGCCATGATCCCCGCCATTACAGTCAAGGATGTCGATGTACTCGATTTCATCAAAGTGATGTTTAAGCGCATGGGCAGAGAATACGCCTGTTACACCAGGGTCAAAGCCGCTTCCTAAAAGAGCCGTAATACCAGCCTTTTCAAACCGTTCGCGATAGTCCCATTGCCATTTGTATTCAAATTTCGCCGTATCTTCTGGCTCATAGTTTGCTGTATCCATATAGTTTGTTTTTGTAGCCAGACAAGCATCCATGATCGTTAAATCCTGATACGGTAATGCTAAGTTCATCACGATATCTGGTTTTACTTCTTCAATTAAAGCAATCAACTCATCAACATTGTTTGCATCAACCTGTGCAGTTGTAATTTTCGTTTTGCCGCCATCTAGTTTGGCTTTTAAGTCATCACATTTGGACTTTGTCCGACTTGCGATACAAATCTCTTCAAATACCTCACTGTTTTGAACACATTTATGGATGGCTACTGATGCCACTCCACCACAACCAATAATAAGCGCTTTTCCCATTTTCTTATCTCCTAACTTAATAGACTTTTGACCGTGCAAAGAGGAGTTCTATAACAATATTTCAATGGTCTGAACGATAATAATTATTGTCATAACCCCTAAAAAAAACTGTTGAAACGCAACAAAAAAAGCAAGTGCAAAGCGCATAATCGCGCACAACACTTGCTTTCGATATAATCATCAATATTAAAAAAGCATAAGTATACCGTAATGAAAATCATATGTATACTTTCACCATAAAGGTCCGAGGACATTTGTAAGGAAGCTCTATAATATTCAAAATATATCATAATAGGATCAGAGTCTATATAGCAAATAATCACTTTTACCACTCTTATTGACCGTTTCACAAGTTGTGTGCATATGCACTGGTTGTAAAGTAACCAACTTATAAAATTTGAGCTTTTAACTCAATCAATAAGGCAACTAAAGTTGCCATTCGGCATTTGACCCGGCTGTCCGTATGGCCTTAACTTCCTTGAGGAAGTGGTCAAAAGTTATCTGCTTGGAAAGATCCCGACATATTGAATATTCGCTTTCCAAATTACGCACTTTTTATATTATCAGCATCTAAAATAAATAGCAATAAGAAAAATGAAAAAAATTGTCGGAACTCCCCAGAACTCCCCATGGTCATCTTATCGACAATCTATCAAACTTCGTGGCGTGACTAAGCACGGAAGCTAAGAATTTGCACATAAAAGAACCATCCCCATGGTCTCCAATGGACCTGGGCTGACTGGGGTTACCTTATGAGTTTAACTTATTACTCGCTTAATCAAGTATTCTATTATTTGCCTTAGCAAGCTCTACGAAAAAGGTGAGGATGTGGAAAGAGATTTAGCTATTGATGAGCAGTGGTACAGAAAAGCTGCGGATTACGTGGATACAAAAGCACAAGAAATTATTGTTCTAATTGGACGTTGTTCATTAAAGGACTAGTTATTATTTTAAATATTAAAGATTAATAATTACCTTGTATGAATGGTTAAAAGAAAAATCTATAATTTTTTTTTGGTGCCTGACACCCGATGAGTTAATACATTGGGTGTCAGGCACTTTTTTTGAGAGGTATTGAAATTATTCGGAAAATTTAAAATACGCTACTTGCGTAGTGAAAACCTCCATGATATATTAAATGTATAGAAAATATAAAACTTGGTTTATCCTAATAAACCAAGTATATTTTTTAGATTAATTATAAAACTGGGTTTACTATAATAAACCGACGGAATTGAAAGGATCTTGGTGACATGGAGAAAAAGTATTGGGTTCCAGCAATTGAACGTGTCGATAACATAGTAGATATGATTGCTCACCACCCGGAAAAATATCGATTGATTGATATCGCTAATGAATTAAACATTAATAAAAGTTCGATGTTTTCCCTATTAAATACTTTGGAGATATTAAATTGGGTGAAGAAAGAGAAGGATGGTACATATTCCCTTGGAACAAGACTAGGAATGCTTTCCCCTTTGTATTTTAAACAGTTTGATTTTATTGAAACGTTTAATTTGACAGCGCTTCCAACGCTTGAGAGGTTGGATGAAACCCTTCAGCTTTCCATACTGGATGGTACGGAAATTGTGTACCTTGCAAAAAAAGTGGGATCATCTCCCGTGAGTATTACCACCAACCCAGGAATGAGATACCCAGCCCATGCCACAGCTATGGGAAAGGTTCAGCTTTCCCAATTTACGTACGAGGAATTTAAAGGATTATATCCGGAAGATTCCCTGAAACCGAAGACACAATATACGGTTAGAAATTTAGCCGAGCTATGGGAACAAATTATGAGTGTCAAGGAAAATGGGTTTTTTATGGAATACCAAGAGGCTGTGGAGAATTTTTATTGTGTCGCCGCTCCGATTATAAATCATGAAAACAGAATAATTGCTTCCGTTAGTGCGACGGTGCCGATTTCTAAGTGGGACGAGAAAAAGGAGAAAGCTCAGGCAGAAATTATAAATTTAGCAAAAGAAATTTCTTTAAGAGCTGGATTTGTGGCTTCAATTAAATTTTGATGAAAGAGGGAGCGGAGTGAGATTAAAAAATAAAGTAATTTTAATTACCGGAGCTGGTTCAGGGATTGGCAAAGCGACCGCTATTGTTTTTGCGAAAGAAGGCGCCTATGTAATCGTGAATGATTTATCGAGTAATGCAGGAAATGAGACTGTGGAGGAAATCATCGAATCAGGTGGTGAAGCAGCATTTATTCAAGCAGATGTAACAAATGCCACGGATGTAGAACGAATGATTAGTCAGGTGGTGGAAGACAAAGGCAGGATCGATGTTCTGTTTAATAATGCTGGGATATCCGGTGTTGGGGCAGTGCATGAAACAAGTGAGGAATTATGGGATCGGGTGGTAAATGTCAACATAAAAGGCGTCTTCTTGCCATGTAAGTATGCGCTGCCGCACATGATGCAGCAGCAAGGGGGTACCATCATTAACATGTCCTCTTGTATTGCTGAAATTGGCCTAGCGCGCAGAGCCTCTTACTCTGCAACAAAAGGAGCCATTCTCTCATTATCAAAATCGATGCAGGTCGATTATGCCCCTTACAACATTAGAGTGAACGCTCTTTTACCAGGGACAATCCTTACTCCTTTTGTTGAAGACTTTTTGAAAAACTCTTATGACGATTATGAAGAAGGATTAAATGGCATTAGAAAAAGACAGCTAAGTGGAGATTTAGGTCGTCCGGATGATGTGGCAAAAGCAGCTCTATTCCTTGCATCGGATGAATCGAAGTTTATGATGGGTTCCCCACTGTATATTGATGGTGGCGTGACATTTGGAAAAAATGCTTAATACCAATATGGGAAGGTGATCAATATGAAACTAGTAAATTATAAAGTTAGTTCGAATGATGAATCTAAATTTGGTGTGAAAACAGATGCGGGTATAGTAGATATTGTCAAAGCGTGGGAAACAGCTAATGAACCTCATAAAATTCCTCTTTCTTTAGAACAGTGGTTACATACAGATGAAGACTCTAAAGAAATTTTTCAACATTTTGTCAATTCTAACAAAGATAACAGTGATTTCTTGCTCCAGGAAAATCAGATTGAATATGGGCCATGTGTACCTAAAAGTGCAAAAATCATTTGTGTGGGCCTAAATTATCGAAAGCATGCGGAAGAATCGAAAATGGAACCGCCTAAAACCCCTGTACTATTTAACAAGTATGGCAATTCCCTTGCAGGACATGGCCAAAAAGTGGAGATTCCCGCCGATGCAAAGCAAGTTGATTTTGAAGCAGAACTTGGAATCGTGATTGGAAAAGAAGCCAAAGGGGTGCCGAAGGAAAGTGCGTTAGATTATGTGGCGGGTTATTGCAATGCTAATGATTTATCGGCAAGAGATCTTCAATTCCGCACGAATCAATGGCTTTTAGGAAAAGCTTGTGATGGTTTTTGTCCGGTTGGACCTTATCTTGTGACTGCAGATGAAGTCGGCGACCCAAATCGACTGAAAATAGAAACGATTGTTAATGGAAAGGTTAGACAATCTTCCAATACAGCTGACATGATTTTTTATTGCGATGAGATTATTAGTTATATTTCTACCTATATAACGCTGGAGCCAGGTGATCTGATTATCACTGGAACACCAGAAGGAGTAATACTGGGTCTCCCGCAACATGAACAGGATTGGCTGACAGATGGAGATGAAGTAACGATTAAGATTGAGAAGCTTGGTGTGTTAACAAACCAGCTGACCTTTCCGTTAGTAAAAACCGAAGAGCAAAAGCAATCAGTCACCAAGCAGAATTAAATGTTCAATTACCGAACAAATGTAAGGGGTTACAATGGAAAACTATTATTTCATTAGGGGGAGAAAAGATGAAAAAAAGGGGTTCAGTAATTCTATTAGTCTTATGTTTGTGTATTTCGATGGTATTAGCAGGGTGTGGGAAATCTAAAACTGCCTCAAAGGAGAAGGATGTCTATACCGTTAAAATCGGCTATGAAAATCAGCCTGGTGAGCCGCTAGATTTAGCTGCGCAGGAATGGAAGAGGCTTGCTGAGGAAAAAAGTAAGGGGAAAATTAAAGTGGAGCTTTATCCTAGTTCCCAGCTTGGTTCAAAGCAGGATGTTATTGAACAGATGAAAACAGGCGCCAATATTATTCATATTGCCGATGCCAGCTTTTTAATGGACTACGTTCCAGATATAGGAGTCCTTTCTGCACCATATTTAACTGACAGCTATGAGGATTTGTTTAAAGTAACGGACAGCGATTGGTTTAAAGGCTTAGAAAAGGATTTACAAAAAGAAGGCATCCATATCGTCACGACAAAATGGATATATGGCGACCGTCAATTAATCACGACGAAACCAGTGAAGGAACCGAAGGATTTAAAAGGGCTTAAAGTACGTGTCCCGAGTAATCCGTTAGCGATTAAAATCATGGAGAAAATGGGGGCAACGGCTACTCCGCTGCCACTTGGAGAGGTTTATCCATCTATCGCTCAGGGTGTTATAGATGGAATGGAAAACCCGCTTCCTGTTATCCTTGGGTCCAAAGTTTACGAGAAAGCGAAATTCCTTTCTTTAACAGCACATACGAATATGATTATCCAGTGGATCGCCGGTCAGTCTTATATGGAATCACTGCCTGATGATGTCGCGAAAGTGTTGAAGGAAACTGGAGATGAATCTGGTAAGTTTATGGAGAAAAAAGTGAAAGAATCAGAGGTATCTGTACTGAAGGACTTAAAAGATGCTGGGGTAGAAATTGTTGAGCCGGACAAAGCAGCCTTCAAAGAAGCTACTAAGGCTGTATATAAAGAAATGGATGAGTGGAGCCCTGGATTGTACGATAAGATTCAAAAGATTATTAAAGAATAATAGGGTGTGTGGGATGGAATGACCGTTACCATCCCACTATATGACCTCCTTGTTCCTTATTAATGGATTATGCCGGTTGTAACGTATTGGATACATAGTCAACTAAAGGGGTGAAAGAACAAATGGTGAAACAACTTGGTCGTTGGATAGTAAATTTAGATAGCATATTCGCCTCCATTTCCCTGGTTTTAATTATTAGCGTTTCTGTCGTCGGAGTATTTATGCGGTTTGTATTAGGGGAACCATTACAATGGACGGAAGAGATGACCTTGGCTTTATTCGTTTGGTTTACCTTTCTCGGTGCAAGTGTTGTCGAAAAAGAAAATGGACATGTTGGCATAGAGTATTTTGTAGAAAAACTAAATCCCTCAATAAAGAGAATCGCCGATTTGTTTAAGGAAATTGTTCTTACTTTTATTAGTTTATTCGTCTTTGTTTACTTAGGTAGTCAGTTGACAGCACAGGCGGCAACGAGATTAACTCCTGTACTCAGAGTTAGTTATATCTACATTGATGTAGCTGTGGTTTTATGTGGAATATTCTCGGCGATTCATATTATTTCTCGCATTGGTAAGATGAAGCAACAAGTTAAAATCAATGAAGGGCAAATAAAAGGATATCAGACTGCATCCCAGGAGGAGGCGAAACTATGACAGTCGCGGTTACATCCATTTCCTTATTAACGCTGTTTTTGTTAGGTATTCCAGTCGCCTACGCGATCATCGGAAGCTGTTTACTCTATTTTTTACTTTCTGTAGATATAGAGCCAATGCTGCTCGCTCAAAGAATGATTGCCGGAATAGAATCTGTCCCACTTCTTGCTATCCCCTTCTTCGTCGTTGCCGGCGTGTTAATGAACTATACGGGAATTACTCGCCGAATCGCCGATTTTGCTGAAGTGATTACCGGACATCTTCCTGGAGGAATGGCTCAGGTTAGTGTCGTGTTAAGTACGATCATGGGAGGACTATCAGGATCTGGTTTAGCAGATGCGGCGATGCAAGCGAAAATGATGCATCCCGAAATGATTAAAAAGGGATACGCTCCTGGCTTTTCTGCATCTGTCATTGGCGCATCGTCCCTTATCACACCATTAATTCCCCCGGGGATTGGTATGATCTTATATGGCTATATCGGAAATGTTTCGATTGGTAAGCTATTCATGGCTGGAGTTGTTCCTGGCTTGATGACATGTGTGCTCATGATGATTGCCGTTCATATCGTTGCTAAAAAAAGGGGTTATCTTCCCACTAGAGAAAAAATGGCACGGCCTAAAGAAGTGGCCGTTGCTTCGAAGAATGCCATTCTCGCCCTATTACTGCCAGTCATCATCATTGGCGGGATCCGTATCGGTGTTTTTACACCTACTGAAGCGGGAGCCGTGGCGATCGTCTATGCATTATTGATTGGATTTTTATTTTATCGAGAAATGAAACTTCCACATTTAAAAGAAGCGCTTAAAGAATCTGTTTCCACTGCTGCCTCTATTTTAATTATTATTGCTGCAGGTTCTGCTTTTGGCTGGATTCTTACTTGGGAAAGAATTCCGCATGTTGCCACTCAATATGTAACGAATATGGTAAGTACACCAATTGCTTTTCTGTTAATCTTGAATGTCTTTTTATTAATCCTAGGGATGTTTATCGAAGGAAATGTCGCCATTGTTATTTTAACGCCGCTGATTATACCGATGGGTCAGGCTTATGGAATTGATCCTGTCCATTTAGGAATGGTCTTCTTATTTAATATTGGAATCGGGACGATTACCCCGCCATTAGGAACAGCCATTTTTACAGTTTGTTCTACAGCAAATGTAAAGATAGAGGAATTTTTAAAAGAAGTTATCCCTTTTTACATTGTTTTAATCATCGCGTTATTGCTGATTACATTTATCCCGGTAATTTCCCTGGGGTTACCTAGTCTATTAATGTAATTTGACGGAATATTAAATCTAAATTTCATAAAACTCAGCAGAAAAAGGAGAATGAGTTATGCGGGTTATTCGGTACCAAAATGAAAAGGGAACCCCGGTTTTAGCAGCTTTAACTAATCAATCTGAGGTTTACCCCCTTGCATATCAGGATTTTATGGAACTAGTGGCGTACGCGCAGACTACCAAGCAGACTCCTTTGTCCCTTATTCAAGAAGTGATCAAAGCGGAACAGCCGGAGAGGGTGAAGTTAGCGGAACTTTCCTTGCTCCCGCCCATCGTAGCGCCGGAAGTATGGGCAGCAGGTGTCACGTATGAAAAAAGTAAAGAAGCCCGAAATTATGAAGCAACAGCTGGAAAGCTCGATGCGACGACGTTTTACGATAAAGTGTATGACGCAGACCGCCCAGAGCTTTTCCTGAAATCGACCGCTGCTAGATTAGTAGGTCCTAATGCTGAAGTGTATATCCGCAGTGACTCCAATTGGCAGATCCCTGAACCAGAACTGGGACTCGTCATCAATAAAACGGGAGAAATTCTGGCTTACACGATTGGAAATGATATGAGTTCCCGGGATATTGAAGGAGAAAACCCGCTCTACCTTCCTCAGGCAAAAATATGGAAGCATTCCTGTGCCATTGGCCCTGCACTTCTGCTTGCAGACGCAGTAGAAGACCCTTACCAGCTTGACATTATTTGCAGAATTTATCGTCATGGCCAAAAGGTAGTGGAAGGGTTTGCTAACACGAATCAATTAAAAAGAAAATATGACGAATTAGTTTCTTATCTTTTAAGAGATAATGAGATTTTTGATGGGACCGTCCTGTTAACCGGTACCTGTATCGTTCCACCAAATGAATTTACGCTGCAGGATGGCGATTTAATCGAAATTGAAATTCCTAAAATTGGAGTGTTAAGCAATCCGGTGAAGGCACCGGTTAATAAGCATGCTGCTCTTTATTAATAAATTGATGAGGGAGCCTTTACAAAATGGATAAAAATTATAATGCTGTGATGATTAAACCAATTGATAATGTCGCAACGGCACTGGAATATATTCCGGCGAATGCAATCGTAACACTCACTTGCCAAGATAAGAGTGTATCAGTAAAAGTACAAAAGGATATTGAGTTTGGTCATAAGTTTGCCATCAGCCTGATCTCTAAAGAAGCGAATATCGTAAAATACGGTGAAGTGATTGGCAGGGCCATTCAAGATATTGAACCAGGGGTACATGTTCATATTCATAATATTGAAGGAATACGTGGAAGAGGTGACCAAGTTGGAAATAACAAACAACAAATTCTGGGGATATAGAAGAGCGGATGGAAGAGTTGGGGTTCGGAATCATGTGTTAATTTTACCAACGATTACATGTGCAACCCAAGCAGCTAAACAGATTACAGAATTGGTTTCGGGAACGGTATCGTTCATTCATCAGCATGGCTGTGCTCAAGTTGGAGTAGATTACGAGCAAACCTTTCGTACGTATGTAGGTATGGGGGCAAATCCCAATGTATACGGAGTCGTTGTGCTAGGTCTCGGCTGTGAAACACACCAAGCTAGAAGTGTGGCAGGAGAATTAGCCAAAACCAATAAACCTGTTGTAGTGGTTTCAATTCAAGACCATGGCGGTACATTATCCGCGATTGCAGAAGGAGCAAAGATCGCAGCTAAAATGGTGCAGGATGCTTCTGCACAAATGAGAGAGTTATGTGATATTAGCGAACTAGTCATTGGAACGGAATGCGGCGGATCTGATGCTTGTTCCGGTTTATCTGCGAATCCTGCTGTTGGATTTGTCAGCGATATGATTATTGAGCGTGGTGGAACCGCCATTTTAGCTGAAACGACAGAGTTAATTGGAGCCGAGCATTTATTAGCAGAGCGGGCAGTGGATGATAAAGTTGCCCAAAAGGCATATCAAATCATTCATGCGATGGAAAACCGCTCTCTTCAAATGGGGGTGGATATCCGAACAGGAAATCCGAGCCCTGGAAACAAAAAGGGCGGTCTTAGCACACTAGAGGAAAAATCCTTAGGTGCCGCTACGAAAGCAGGAAGCAAACCATTACAAGAAATTATTGACTATGCCGAGCCTCCTACAAAAAAAGGCCTGGTTTGGATGGATACCCCAGGACACGATATTGAACAGATGACAGGAATGGTGGCCGGCGGAGCTCAAGTTGTTCTTTTTACAACGGGAAGAGGGACTCCTACTGGTTCTCCGATTGCTCCGGTAATTAAAATCTCAACCAATACTGGTATTTTTGAAAGAATGTCAGAAAACATTGATTTGAATGCCGGAACGGTTATCGAAGGAAAAGAGTCAATTGATTCTGTAGGTGAGAGAATTTTTGATGAAATTACGAAAGTTTCATCTGGTAAATTGACAAAAGCTGAAATTTTGAAACAGCACGATTTTGGCATTTGGAGGATCGGACCAACTTTCTAATAGGTTTTTTGGAGTTGGTGGGAGCACGGCTTATCAGCAAACCTACATAACTCATCTAATCAAAAAACAGTTTATTTGCGAATCTATCTTCACAGAAAAGGGGATGTAAATGATGCAAACAATATACAAAACAAAAACATATAAAAATTTTATCAATAACGAGTGGGTAGAATCTGCCTCACAAGAAGTAATTAAAAGTATTAATCCTGCCAATAAAGAGGAAATCGTAGGATATGTACAAAATTCTACAAAAGAGGATTTGGACAAAGCGGTAGAATCTGCACATCGGGCAAAAAAAGTGTGGCGAAAGCTTGGTCAAGCGGCTAGAGGACAATTACTTTTTAAGGCAGCTAATATCTTGGAAGAAAATCTTGACGATGTGGCTGAAATGATGACAAGAGAAATGGGCAAAACACTTCCAGAAGCAAAAGGAGAAACTGCAAGAGGTGTAGCCATTCTTCGCTATTATGCAAGCGAGGGTATGCGTAAAGAAGGAGATGTTATTCCTTCTACTGATAAAGATGCATTGATGTTTACAAAACGGTCACCGCTTGGTGTAGTTGGGATCATTACTCCATGGAACTTTCCAGTGGCTATTCCTATTTGGAAAATCGCACCTGCCCTTGTATATGGTAACACGATTGTACTTAAACCGGCGACGGAAGGAGCAGTGACTGCGGCTAAGGTAGTAGATTGCTTGGTGAAAGCCGGTCTTCCTGAAGGTGTGTTGAACTTTATCACGGGTTCAGGGTCTGTTATCGGTCAGGCGCTAATTGAACATCCTCTATTAAATGCGATTACCTTTACCGGATCTGAAGGCGTTGGTAAAAATGTAGCCAGAGCAGCAACAGAGCGCGGAATTAAATTCCAAATGGAAATGGGTGGGAAAAATCCAGTTATCGTCGCCAAGGATGCTAATCTTGACTTGGCGGTTGAAGGTGTAATCAGTGGAGGCTTTCGCTCAACCGGGCAAAAATGTACGGCTTCAAGCAGGGTTATTGTGGAAAAAGCAGTTTATGATGAATTTAAAGAAAAACTGATCCAAGAAACCAAAAAAATTACAGTGGGTAATGGCTTACAAGATGGTATTTGGATGGGGCCATGTGCAAGTGAAGCGCAGTTTAACACTGTACAAAAATATATTGGAATTGGTAGAAAAGAAGGGGCAACCCTAATCTTGGGCGGTGAAGTTTTACAAGGAGAAGAATATAAGAACGGATTTTATATTACTCCAGCTATCTTTGAAAATGTAACACCACAAATGGCTATTGCCCAGGAGGAGATCTTTGGCCCAGTCATCGCGTTAATCAAAGCTGATTCATTAGAAGAAGCGATTGAACTTGCAAATGATACAAAATATGGCCTAAGTGCTTCTATCTTTACATCCAACATCAATTCTTTATTGAGCTTCGTCGATGATATTGAAGCAGGTCTCGTAAGAATCAATGCAGAAAGTGCTGGTGTAGAACTCCAAGCTCCGTTCGGTGGAATGAAAGCATCAAGTACAGGTTCCCGCGAACAGGGAGAAGCAGCCAAAGAATTCTTTACGGCCATTAAGACGGTGTTTGTAAAAGGGGATTTTTAAGGAAGCTAGTGTGCTCAGGTAATGTCAAGCTCAGAGGTATGTCAAAGATTGATAGTTTTTTGATAAGCAATTTAAGAGGTTAAAGGGAGAGGTGTATTAATTAAACTGGCACCCATGTCAAG